>NZ_JARESX010000017.1:0-118619 GCF_046026435.1 Paraburkholderia sp. RL17-381-BIF-C
ATTGCCCGCCGTCACGCCGGACAGGGCGACGGATTTCTTCGGTTTGAACGCGCCTGTGTTCGGCGTACTGTTATCTGCTTCGCTCATGACTTCGTCTCCAGATGCATGGGGGATATGTTGGACCGCATCCCAAAACGCAAAGAACGGGCCAGCCACGCGCACGCGCGCTAAGTGTCTGATTTAAAAAAGGACTGCTGTCCGCGCCCGCCTCGATCCGATTTCAGAAATGAAACGTGGATTTCAGATTGGAAATGGATGCGCGCATAATGGGTGGACTTTCCTAGCACCGCCGCGAGCCGCCCTGCCTTGAGCACACCTCTTTTCGAACCCGCCCAGCGCCCCCGCATCTGGGCGCTCAGCATCAGCCGCCTGCGCGATCTGTTTTTCGATATCGCCGGCGAATACGTGGAGCGCGCGGACCTGCGCATCGTCTCGCACGGTTTCGAAGACGCCGTGCGCGAAGTCGAGGCCGCGGGCGCGGGTCGTCCTGATGTCGTGATTGCCGGCGGCTCGAACGGCGCGTATCTGAAGACGCGCGTGTCGGTGCCGGTCGTGCTGATCGGCCCGACCGGTTTCGACGTGATGCACGCGCTCGCGCGCGCGCGCCGCGACGGCGCGAAGGTCGCGCTCGTCACGCACGGCGACACACCCGACGAAGTGCGGCGTTTCACGGCCGCTTTCGCACTCGACATCACGTTCGCTTCCTATCAATCGGCGCAGGATGCGGAAAGCCTCGTGCTCGATCTGCGCGATCGCGGCATCGAGGTGGTGGTCGGCCCCGGACTCGTCACGGATCTCGCCGCGAATGCCGGCATGGGCGCGGTGTTTCTCTACTCGCGCGCTTCCGTGCGCGCGGCCTTCGACACCGCGCTCGAAGTCGCGCAGGCCACGCGCCGCGAAACGGTTCGACGTCAGCGGCTCGACAATCTGTTGCAGCATCTGCGCGACGGCGTCGTCGCGCTCGACGCGCAAGGCCGCGTCGAAGCAATGAACCAGCGCCTCGCGAGCGTGCTCGGCCTCGACGCGGCACACGCCGTTGGCCGCGTGCTGCTCGAACTCGCGCCAGATCTCGCGGGCAGTCTGCCGGACGCGGACGGCGACGGGTTCTGCACGGTGCGCGGCGTGAGCTATGTCGTGCATCGCGGGCCGCTGGCGAGCAGCGGCTCGGCGGCGGGCACCGTGCTGACGTTTCAGGAATCGCGCGCGGTCGAACGGCTCGACCGGACGCTGCGTTCGCGCCAGCGCGTGCAGCAGTTCAGCGCGCGTTACCGGCTCGACGATATCGTCGGCGCGTCCGAATCGATGGAACGGGTGCGTACGCTCGTCAAGCGCTATGCGCGCTCGGATGCCACCGTATTGATTCTCGGCGAAAGCGGCACGGGTAAGGAGATGGTCGCGCAGAGCATGCATCAGTTGAGCGCGCGGCGCGACTTCGCGTTCGTCGCGATCAATTGCGGCGCGTTTCCCGAGGCGCTGCTGGAAAGCGAGTTGTTCGGCTACGAAGAAGGCGCATTTACCGGCGCGCGCAAGGGCGGCAAGGCCGGGCTGATCGAAGTGGCGCACCGCGGCACGCTGTTTCTGGATGAAATCGGCGAGATGCCGCTGTCGCTGCAAAGCCGGCTGTTGCGCGTGCTCCAGGAACGCGAGGTCGTGCGGCTCGGCTCGACGGAGCCGACGCGGGTCGATATTCGCGTGGTCGCGGCGACGCATCGCGGCTTGACCGAGGGCATCGAAGCGGGCAGCTTTCGGGCCGACCTGTACTACCGCCTCAACATTCTCAGCATCGCATTGCCGCCGCTGCGCGAGCGGCCGACCGACCTGCTGCCGCTCGCCGCCCAACTGCTGCTGCAAGCCGTGGCGCGTGAACCGAGGCTCGCGGCGCGTGTGCCGGACGCGGCTGCCGCCGAACGCGTGCTCGCCCCACTCGACGAGCCGCTCAAGCGTTACGCGTGGCCCGGCAACGTGCGCGAACTGCAGAACGTGATTGAACGGATCGCCGTGGAACTCGCCGACGCGGCCCCTGAAGACACCAACGCAGACGCCACCGAATCCGCTTTCACCCGCGACATGTTGCGCACGCTCGCGCCGGAAATCGCCGAGCCTCACGCGCGCGCGAGGAAAGCCGCGCTATCGCTACGCGAACGCAGCCGTCACGTGGAAGCCGACGAAATCCGCGCCGCGCTCGCCGCGCACGAAGGCGATCGCGACGCCGTCTGCGAGGCGCTCGGCATCAGCAAGACGACGTTATGGCGGAAGCTGAACGCGGCGCAGTAGGCGTGGCGCCGGCGTTGCCCGCGCCGCCATGCCGCGCCGGCCGCACGGCGCTGATCGCCGCAGTGCCGGCGCTCGTGATCGCGTTGCTGCCGGCAGCGGCGCGCGCGATGAACATGCTGGGCGTCATGCCGCAGCATCGCTTGAAATGGCGGCCGAAATGGCTTTGGTCGAAGAAGCCGACTTCCGTCGCGACGACCGATCCCGGCACGCCTTCGAGCAACAGCGTCTGCGCGCGTTGAATCCGCAGGCCGCACAGATAGCGGTATGGAGACGATCCATATTGCTGCCGGAACACCGTGGCGAAGCGCGACACGCTGAGCGCGGAGAGCGCGGCGAGTTGGGCGAGCGTCACCGGTTCGTCGAAATGGGCTTCGATGAACGCGCGGGCCGCGTTGAGGCTGATGGACTGTTTCATGACGTCACGATAGTCGAGCGGGCCGCCGGTTGTTTCGCGAAACGCCGAATGGAAAACGGGTCGAGAGGAATCGCCGTGCTGCCCGTATCGACCAGTTCCGCGAGCGTCTCGCCGACGCCCGGACCGATCTGAAAGCCCGAGCCGCTGAAGCCGAACGCGTAGTAAAGGCCGTCGACCTGGCCGCTCCGACCGATCACCGGCTCGCTGTCGGGCAGATAGCTTTCCACGCCGCTCCAGACACGAATCACATGCAGCGGCGCCAACGCGGGCACGAGCCGGCGCATTTGCGCCAGTTGCCGCACGGTGTTGATGGGCAACACGGAGGCGCGGCGCGTCACGGCGTCGGCGGGACCAGCAGGACCGCCGCCGACGATGATGTTGCCGCGCGGAATCTGGCGGAAGTAGATGCTCTCTTCCTTGATCGACGTGAACACGCCCATCGACGATTTGAATACGTACGGCACCGGCTCGGTCACGCACATTTGCGGCCCCCGCGCGGTCAGCGGCACGGATTCGCCGAACTGTTCGGTCAGGCGGCTCGCCCACGCGCCGGCGCAGATCACCAGCTGCGCTGCCCAGTAGACGTCGCCACGCGCGCTTTCCACGCGAAACCGGCCACCATCCTTTTCCACGCGAACGATCTCCGTGTCCTCGATCACCTGTGCGCCGAGCCGCGCAGCCGCGCGACCGAACGCGGGCGCGGCGAGGCGCGGATTGGCATGGCCGTCGAGCGGCGAGATCGAGGCCGCCAGCACTTCGCGGCCGAGAAACGGAAAGCGCCTGAACATGGCGTCGCCATGCAGCACTTCGAGTTCGAGTCCGTAGGCGCGCGCGTCGATCGCATACTGATCGAAATTCTCGACATCCTTCTGGTGGTAGCACACGCGCGTGTGGCCCGAAGGCAGAAACTCGATGTCTTCGCCGAGCAGTTCCGCCGAGCGTTGCCACGTGCGCAGCGCGCGGTTGGCCATGGCCAGTTGCGGCAGCGCGCGGCCCTGCCGGCGAATGCCGCCGAAGTTCACGCCGCTTGCCTGCTGGCCGGTGAGTCCGCGTTCGAGCAGAATCACCGAGCGATTGCGCTGACGCAGGAAGAACGCCGTCGTCGTCCCCATGATGCCGCCGCCGATCACGATCACATCGGCTTCGTTGCGAGTCGTCGCGCTCATTGGCTCACCTCGCTGCTCGTTTCGTCGATCGCCTCTTCGGTCAGCGCCACGGGCAGCGGTTTGACCGGCGCCTGGCCGCGCAGCCGTCCCACTGACGACAGCGGCACGCACGCCGCCGCCGCGATGATCTCCGCGCCGGCGTGGCCACAATAACGCCCCTGGCAACGGCCCATGCCGACGCGCGAAAACGCCTTCGCGCGATTGGCTTCCTTCGCGCCGCTCGCGCGGACCACGCGGCGCAATTCGCCCGCGGTAATCGCTTCGCATCGGCAGACGATCGTCTCGTCCGGCAGCGACGCGGCGAACTTCGCCGGCCACGGGAAAGCTTCGCGCAAGCCCGCGGCAAACCGCGTGAAGCGCGCGAGTTCGGCGCGCAAGCGCTCCACGCCGTTGACCGGCATGCCGTGATCCTGCATCGCCGCGAGCGCCGCGAGACGGCCCGAGCGTTCCGCCGCGTCGGCACCGCGCACTCTCGCGCCGTCGCCCGCCAGGTAGACGCCCTTGATGCTGCTGCGGCCGTCGGCATCGATTTGCGGCAGCCACTGCTGGGCGTTGTCGTCGAACACGAAGCGGCAACCCGCGAGGTCCGCGAGTTGCGTCTCGGGCCGCAGGTGGTAGCCGAGCGCAACCGCATCGCATGCCAGTTCGAGGCGCTTGCCATTGGGTAGCGCGACCTCGACCGCGCTCACGCCGTCGCGCGGCGTGCCTTTGATTTCGAGCGGTTGCACGCCGCGATGAACCGGCACGCGCGCGTCGGCGAGCACGCGCGTCAACGCAATACCTTTTCTGAGCGCGGCGGGAATCGCCAGCAGACGCGGCAACGCGGCCACGCGCTGCATGAACGTCGAAGTGTCGAGCACCGCCGCCACCTGCGCGCCCGCCTTCACGTACTGCGCGGCCACGAGATACAGCAGCGGCCCGCTGCCCATCATCACGATGCGCGAGCCGATCGCGCAGCCCTGCGACTTCAGCGCGACCTGCGCGCCGCCGAGACTATAAGTGCCGGCGTGATGCCAGCCCTTGACGGGCATCAGCCGGTCCGTCGCGCCGCTGCAGACGATCAGCGCATCGAATACGAGCGTGCGGTAACGCGTGCCGCTCACCAGATGCACGGTGTTCGGCGAGATATTCCAGACCAGCGTTTCCGGCAGATAGTCGATCCTGCTTTTCAGCGCGTCGAAGCTCTGATGCAGCGACGCGGCACGCGCGGCCTCGGTGCCATAGAGCGTGTCATAGCTGCGCGAAAAGCCTTCCGGCTGACGCCGATAAATCTGTCCGCCGTCGCGCCGCGATTCGTCGATAACGACAGGCCGCAGCCCCGCTTCGACCAGCGCCTGCGCCGCGCGCACACCCGCCGGCCCGGCCCCGATGATCACTACACGCGGGGCCATACACCCTCCCCGGCATCCGCCAGTTTCGTGACGATCGACATGCCGGGCGTGGCCGGCGTGCTGCAAGCCCGCACGCGCTCGCCTTGCGCGGTCCACACCCAGCAGTCCTGGCAGGCGCCCATCAGGCAGAAGCCCGCGCGCCGGCCGTCGCCGAATTCGGAATCGCGCAACGTGCGCGTGCCGGTGAGCAATGCGACCATCAGCGTGTCGCCTTCGGCGGCTTCGCGCACCACGCCGTCCACGGTAATCGGAAAGGTCTTGCGGCCGGCTTCCGCGACGCGCACAAATCGTCCGCTCATGCCGGGGTCGCCTCCACGGACTGCAAACGGTTCAGTTCGGCGGCCGGATGGTGGCACAGAATCTCCGCGCCCGAGGGCAGCCGCTTCACCGAGGGCGGCGTCACGTTGCACTTGCCGTCGATACGCACCGGACAGCGCGCGCGAAACGAACACAGCTCGGCAATATCGGCGCTTTCGCCCATTGCCGGCAAAGCGGTGGCGACGATCTCGCGGCGCGCGTCGAGCCAGCCGGGTTTGAGCGCCGGCACCGAATCCACCAGCAAGCCCGTGTACGGGTGATACGGCGGCGCGGCGAGCACATCTCGCTGCCCCGCTTCCACGCGATGCCCGGCATACAGCACGATCACTTCGTCGCAGATGGCGCGGACCGTTGAAATATCGTGGCTGATGAACATGTACGACACGCCCAGTTCGCGTCGCAATTCGCCGAGCAGATCGAGGATCGCCGCGCCGACCACCGTGTCGAGCGCGGAAGTCACTTCGTCGCACAGAATCAACGCGGGATTGGCGGCGAGCGCGCGCGCCAGATTCACACGCTGCTTCTGGCCGCCCGAGAGCCCCGCCGGCGTGCGCGTGGCGATGGAGGCCGGCAGCTTCACCAGATCGAGCAGTTCCAGCATGCGCTTCTTCGCCGCCGAGCCACGCAGATGGTTATAGAACGCGAGCGGCCGGGCGAGGATGTCAGCGATCGAGTGGCTCGGGTTCAACGCCGTGTCGGCGTTCTGAAACACGATCTGGATCTGCCGGTATTGCTCCGGCGTGCGGCGCGAGAGCTGCGCCGGCAGCGACTCGCCGTTGAACAGCACCTCGCCGCGCGCCCGGTCGACCAGACCCGCCACCACGCGCGCGAGCGTCGTCTTGCCGGAGCCGGATTCGCCGATCACGCCGAGCGTGCTGCCGCGCGGAATCGACAGACTGACGTCGTCGAGCACGCGCACGGCGGGCGCGCCATACCGGTCGATGCGGCCATAACCCGCGGACAGTCCGCGAATCTCCAGCAGCGGCGGCACGTGCTTGCCCAGGGTCGGCGGCAATTCCAGCACCGCTTCCGGACGGCGCGTGGCGGCCAGCAACTGGCGCGTGTACGCATCCACGGGGGCGTCGAGCACTTGCGCGACCGCGCCGTTTTCCTTCACCGCGCCGCCGTTCAGGACGACGATGCGGTCCGCCATTTGCGCGACCACTGCCAGATCGTGCGATACGTAGACGGCCGTGGTGCCGAGTTCGCGAACCACTTTCTTGAAGGCCGCGAGCACTTCGATCTGCGTGGTGACGTCGAGCGCGGTGGTCGGCTCGTCGAACACGACGACGGCCGGGTCGGTGATCAACGCCATCGCCGCCATCAAACGTTGCAACTGCCCGCCGGACACCTGGTGCGGATAGCGCTCGCCGATCGTTTCCGGCGCGGGCAACGCGAGCGAGCGGAACAGGCCAATCGCTTTGGCGCACGCCGCCTCTTTGGTCATGAGGTGATGCAGCAGCGCCGGTTCGGTGACCTGATCCATGATCGTGCGCGCCGGATTGAAGCCGGCCGCCGCGCTTTGCGCGACATACGCGACGGTGCGCGCGCGCAACGCTCGGCGGCCTTTCGCGTCGAGCGACAACACGTCGACCTCGCCGATGCGCACCGACCCGCCGCTGATCGCACAGCCGGCTCGCGCATAGCCGAGCAGCGACAGCGCGATGGTGGTCTTGCCCGAGCCGGACTCGCCGATCAGCGCGAGCACTTCGCCCTTCTTCACCGAGAAATCGACACCCTTGACGATCTCCATCACCGGCCCCGGCGCCGCACCCGCGACGACTCTCAGGCCCCTCACTTCGATCATGTCCCGCTCAGCCATCACGCACCTCCGTGGCTACGGCCGCGACGCCGCAGGTTGTCGATCAGCAGATTCATGCCGATGGTCAGCGTCGCAATCGCGACGGCCGGCATCAGCACGGCGGGCGCGCCTTCCGACAGGCCGCCGATGTTCTCGCGCACGAGCGAACCCCAATCGGCGTTCGGCGGCTGCACGCCAAGGCCGAGGAAAGAGAGCCCGCTCAGCAGCAGCACGATGAACACGAAGCGCAGGCCGAAGTCGGCGAGCATCGGGTGAATCATGTTGGGCAGCACTTCGACCCGCGCGATATAGAAGATGCCTTCGCCGCGCGCTCTCGCCACCTGCACGTATTCGAGGCCCATCAGGTTCACCGCGAGCGAGCGCGAAATCCGGAACGCGCCGGGAATATAGGCCAGCGCGGCGACTGTGGTCAGCATCGGGATCGACGAGCCGAACGCGGCGATCACGACGAGCGCGAGCACCTTGCTCGGAATCGAAATCAGCGCGTCGAACAGACGGCTCAGGATTTCATCGACCCAGCGGCCCGACACCGCCGCGAGCAGGCCGAAGAACGTGCCGATCACGCTCGCGAGCACCGCCGCGGCGAGCGCCAGGCCGACCGTGTAGCGCGCGCCGTAGAGAATCCGGCTGAGCATGTCGCGGCCGAGATAGTCGGTGCCGAGCGGATACGCCGCGCTATAGCGGCCGAAAATTTCCGTCGAGGTCAGCGCGCCGCCTTTGTACGGTGCGACGAGCGGCCCGATGAACGCGACCAGCAGCCAGAACGCTACCATCAGCAGACCGATCAGACCGAGTACCGAGAAGCGGTGGACGAGGCGTTTGAGCACGCCCTGTTTCAGCGCAACCGCTTCCACGGGCGCGGGCTCGACGACCAGTTCGTCGCGGCGCACGTCGTACAGTTCCGTGCCCGCGTGGGGAATGTGGTGGGGATTGGTAGGTTGGCTCATCATCGACGCAGCCTCGGGTTGGATACGATTTGACACAGGTCGGCGATCAGCACGAGCGCCAGATACGCCGCGCAGAACACCATGACGCAGCCCTGCACGAGCGGCATGTCGCGGTTGGTCACGGCATCCACCATCAGGCTCGCGAGGCCCGGATAGTTGAAGATCGATTCGACGATCACCACGCCGCCGAACAGATACGACAGACTCAGCGCCACGGCGTTGGCGATCGGGCCGATGGTGTTCGGCAGCACGTGCCGCCACACCACGCGCACCGGCGAGGCGCCCTTGAGCAAGGCCATTTCCACGTACGACGAATTGAGCTGATCGAGCACCGCGGCGCGCGTCATGCGCGCCATCTGCGCGACCAGCACGCAGCACAGCGTCATCACCGGCATTGCGTAGATGCGCAGCAGCGCGCCGAACGAATGCACTTCCGACAGATACGACAGCGCCGGCAGCCAGCGCAGTTTGACGGCGAAGATCAGCACGGCGATCGTCGCGATCAGGAATTCCGGCACCGCGACGGTCGACAGTGTGAGCACGTTGAGCGTGCGGTCGAGCAGCGAGCCGCGGAACATCGCCGACGAAATGCCGATCAGGAGCGCCACGGGCACCGCGACCACTGCCGTCAGGCCGGCCAGCGCGAGCGAGTTGGGCAGCCGCGTCGCGATCAGCTGGCTGACCGGCAGATTGTTCGACAGCGAGGTGCCGAAGTTGCCGCTGACCACATGCAGAAGCCACACGCAGTAGCGTTGCAGCGCGGGCTGGTCGAGGCCGAATTGATGCCGCAAGGCGGCAACGGCTTCGGGGGTCGCCGCCTGGCCGAGCGCCTGCTGGGCCGCGTCGCCGGGAAGCAGCCCGGTGACGGCGAACACGACTGCCGACACCAGCAGCAGCGTGAGTAGCGCGAGGCCGAGGCGCGCGGCGATGAGACGTTGCGCATGTGCTTTCATCGAGAGTCGCCTCTTCAGTTGAAGCCGCGCGCCGCTCGAAACGCGGCGCGCGTGTTGCAGGGTGTGACTTTCCAGTTCGTCAGACCGGAAACCCTTCGTAACCGCCCTTCAGATCCGGCTCAGGCCTCGAGCCAGACATTTTCCGCGAACATGAAACCCATCAGGCCGGCGAGCGGAATCGAGCCGAGACCCTTGAGCTTGTCCGTGTACGCGTCGAGCGAACTCTGGAACAGCGGAATGCCGACACCACCCGTTTCATGCACCAGCACCTGCATGTCGCCGTAGATCTTCTTGCGCTTGGCGTCGTCCGGTTCGCCGCGTGCCTGAAGCAGCAGTTGGTCGAACTTCGGGCTTTTCCAGTTCGCTTCGTTCCACGGCGCGTCCGACTTGAAGAACTGCGTGAAGATCACGTCGGCGCTCGGGCGCGCATTCACATTGCCGAAACCCAGCGGATGCTTCATCCAGTGGTTCGACCAGTAGCCGTCGGCCGGCACGCGCGACACTTGCAGATTCAGACCGGCTTGCGGCGCGACCTGCTGCAGGAACATCGCCATTTCAACCGAGCCTTCGGCCGCCGGCGAAGCAAAAATCTGGATCGGCGCGCTGCCGACCTTCGCCTTCTGGAAATGGAACTTCGCCTTGTCCGGATCGAAGGTGCGCTGCGGCAAGCCGGCCAGGTAGTACTTGTTGGTCGGATCGATCGGCTGGTCGTTGCCGATCGTGCCGTAACCCTGGAAGATCGCGCGGCGCATCTGCTCGCGGTCTTGCAAATACATCATGCCACGCCGGAAATCGTCGTTGCCGGTAATGCCGCCTTCGTCGCGCACAACCAGGTCGGTGTACAGGCCGGTTTTCGTCTCCAGCACGGAGAAACCACCCGCGCCCTTGATCTGGGTGGTCGAACGCGGGCTCACCGCGTTGATCAGTTGCACGTCGCCCGAGAGCAGCGCGTTTACGCGCGCCGATTCGTCGCCAATGCCGATCAGTTCGATCTCGTCCAGGTGCGGCATGCCCGGCTTCCAGTACTTCTCGTTTCTCACGCCGACCGTGCGCACGCCCGGCGAGAATTCCTTGACCTTGAACGGGCCGGTGCCGATCGCCGTCTTGAAGTCCTTGGTGCCGTCCTTGATGATCTGGAAATGCGAGGTGGCGAGGATCACCGGAAGATCGGCGTTCGGGCCTTCCAGCGTGATCGTCACTTCGTTCGGGCCGGTGGCCTTCACTTCCTTGATCTGATCGGCCAGCGTCTTCGCTTTCGAGGCGGTGGCCGGATCCTTGTGGCGCATGATCGAATACACCACGTCGGCCGGCGCGAGCGCTTTGCCGTCGTGGAACTGCACACCATTGCGCAGCTTGACGACCCACACGGTGGCGTCTTTCGTATCGAGCGAGGTCGCCAGCGACATCTTCGCGCCGAGATGCGCATCGAGTTCGGTCAGACAGTTGTAGAACATGAAGCCGCGGACGTAGTCGGTGCCGAGCGCACCCTTCGCGGGGTCGAGCGTGTCGGCCGCGGAAGCGGATTGCGTCGCCACACGGATCTTGCCGCCCTGCTTCGGCTTGGCCTGCGCGAGCGCCGCGCCGCTGGCGGTCAACAAGCCGGCGCCGGTGACCGACATCATGCCGGCGGCGGCCATTGCGCGCAGCACGCCGCGCCGCGACGCGCCTTTGGCAGTCAATCGCTCCAACTCGCTTCCGAGTCCAAGAGCGCCATGTTGCGAGTTTTCCTTATTCATCGAACTTCTCCGCGAGGTGAGCAACGAGGTTAAGCAGGCGTGGCTGCGTGGTTTTGACTGCCAATCGAACAACAAACGATCAATAAAAAATGTCTTTGATGCGGTAGTACGTCCCCACGAGCGGCAGGAACCAGGGCTTGCCGGTGTGGCCGGGAATCGCGGGCCATTCGGACTCGCGCCACGGATTCTGGTCTTCGTGGCCGTCCATCACATCGGCCATGACCTGGCCCATGTGCGTGGACATCTGCGTGCCGTGGCCGCTGTAGCCCATCGAAAAATAAATGCCGTCGTGCTGGCCGGCATGCGGCAAACGATCGGCGCTCATGTCCACCAGACCGCCCCAGCAATAGTCGATGCGCGCCTGCGCGAGCATCGGGAACATCGCGGCGAGGCCTTCTTGCAGGATGCGACCGCTCTTCGCATCGGACGGCCTCTCGGACGCCGTGAAACGCGCGCGGCCGCCGAACAGAAGTCGCGAATCCGGCGTCACGCGAAAGTAGTTGTGCATCAAACGCGTGGTGGTGTACGCACGCCGGTTCGGAAACACTTGCGCCAGCAACGCCGGCGCCACAGGCTCCGTCACCACGATGAACGAACCGACCGGCGCGAGACGCCTGCGGTACCAGCCGAACGGACCGTGCCGCGACGGGCCGGTGGCGATCAGCACCTGCTTCGCGCGCACTTCGCCGCGCGCCGAGGTGATACGAAAGCCGCCGCCGTCTTTCGCGATGGCGGTGACCGCCGCGTTCTCGTACAGCTTCGCGCCGCGGCGCACCGCCGCCTCGGCGAGACCCACCGTGAACTTGCCCATGTGCATCTGGCCGCCGTGCCGTTGCAGCAGTCCGCCGTAAAAGCTGTCGGATTGAATTTCGCTGCGAATACGGCTGCGGTCGATCAGTTCGATATCCGTATCCACTTCGCGGCGAATGGCTTCGGCCGTCTTTTCCAGATGCGCAAGATGATGCGGCTTGGACGCCAGCTTCAGCTTGCCGGTCGCGATGTAATTGCAGTCGATGTTTTCCTCGCGGATCAGACGCTCGACCGTGTCGACCGCGTCCGAAAACGCGCGGTAGCAGGCGCTCGCGCGCTCCACACCGAGTTGCGCGACCAGCGCGACGAAGTCCTGCGCGACTCCGGTATTGACCTGGCCGCCGTTGCGCCCGGACGCGCCGCCGCCAATGCGACCCGCGTCGAGCACGGTCACCGTGGCGCCGCGCTTGCCCAACGCCTGCGCCGCCGACAGTCCGGTGAAGCCGCCGCCGATCACGACCACATCGGTCTGGCCGTCGACCGGACCCTCGCACGCCGACAGCAGTGGCGGCGCGGTGTCGAGCCAATAGGAATCGAGCTTCATCCGTGAGGTCCTTGAGATGGGCAATGAGCGAGGCGGTGGGCAGTGTCTGGCGGGCGCAAATGCAACCGGCGCTTACAGGCCGAGTTCCGAAGCCAGATGCGGAATGTCGTTGACCTCGTAGTACTGGTAGTACGGCGTCGACGGTTCGTGGCCGCGGTTGACGAAGACCTTGTGCTTGATGCCCAGGTCGTGCGCGGTCATCAGGTCGTAGCGCAGGCTCGACGACACGTGCAGCACGTCTTCCGGATTGCAGTTGAGCTGGTCGAACATGTATTCGAAACCTTGCATGCGCGGCTTGTACGACTGCGCCTGCTCGGCCGTGAAGACCTTGTAGAACGGCGCGCCGAGCTTGTCGACGTTGCTCTGGATCTGGTTGTTCGAAGCGTTCGAGAGAATCACCAGCTTGTACTTCTTCGCCAGACGGGCGACGCCTTCCGGCACGTCCGGATGCGGACCCCAGGTCGGCACGGCGTCATAGATGCTTTGCGCGCCCGCTTCGTTGAATTCGACGTTCATGCGCTTGCACGCGCGGCGCAGCGCGTTGACCACCACGTCGCGATAGGGTTTCCATGCGCCGAGCACTTCGTCGCGACGGTAGCCCGAGTAAAACGCGACGAGCTTTTCCAGGTCTTCGCCGTTCAGCAAATGACCGTACTGCTCGCGCGTCATGTCGGCCATGTGGAATTTGGTCAGCGTGCCGTAGCAGTCGAAGGTGATGTATTTCGGTTCGAATTCGATCATGGTGCAGTCCTATCGTGATGGTGAACTCGTGGTCGGAGTTCATTGGCGAAAACAGCAACTATCTTGCAGGGGATCTGAGCAAGTGCTTCGCACCCGCTCAGATCGACAAAAGCTAATTCCTGTAAAAGATTTAATCAGCGCAAAAACATAGATGTTCCTGATTAGGGCGCTGCCGGTGACACAAACCATGCGTTTTCGGGCCGCTGACAGCACAGAATGCGGCGATCAGGCTAAACCCTTGCCCCTACTGGGTTTGCGACCGGTGCGCGAAGCGGCCGGCGGGTGCTCAAAGGCGTCTTCAGGCCCGCAGGTCGATCAGTACGCTTTTGAAACGCAGGTTCGCCTCGTAGGCTTGGCGGCCCAGGTCCTTGCCGATGCCGGAGCGCTTGTAGCCGCCCGTGGGAATCATGAAGTCCGAGGTGCGGCCATAGCGGTTCACCCACACCGTGCCTGCTTCGAGCCCGCGCACGAAACGCAGCGCCCGGCCGAGGTCGGCGGTATGCACGCCGGCCGCGAGGCCGTACTCGGGATGCTGCGCGAGCGCGAGCGCTTCTTCTTCGGTATCGAAGGTTTGCAGCGTCAGCACCGGCCCGAAGACTTCTTCGCGCACCGCTTCGGAGTGCGCCGTGACGTCCGTGAGCAAGGTCGGGGCGTAGAACGCGCCATCAGCGCCGCCGTCGGCTCTCACGCCGCCGTAGCGCAGCGTCGCACCGGCTTCCAGCGTGCGTCCGACAATGCCTTCTATGCGCGCCGCCTGCGGCGCCGAAATGATCGGCGAGAGCGTCGTGCCCGCGGCCCATGTCGCGCCGGGCTTCAACTCGGCGAAGATCTTGCCGATGCGTTCGGCAAGCGGCTCAGCGAGGCTGCGCTCGACCAGCAGGCGCGAGCCCGCCACGCACACTTGCCCCGCGTTGCCCGTGATCGCGCCGGCAATACGGCGCGCCACATCGTCCAGACGCGGCGCGTCGGCGAATACGATTTGCGGGCTTTTGCCACCCAGTTCGAGCGTGACCGGCTTGGTGCCGCTGGTAGCGCACGCGGCCATGATCGACGCGCCGGTCCGCGTGGAACCCGTGAAAGTGACCTTGCTGATCTTCGGATGGCGCACCAGTTCGTCGCCGGTCACCCGGCCATCGCCCTGGATCACGTTGAAAATGCCGGCCGGCACGCCCGCCTGCACCGCCAGTTCGGCGAGCCGCAAGACCGAGAACGGCGTCATCTCCGAGGGCTTGAGCACCACCGCATTGCCGGCCGCCAGCGCCGGGGCGATCTTCCACGACGCCATGACCAGCGGGAAATTCCATGGCGCGATCGCGCCGATCACGCCGTAGGGTTCGGCGATCGTCATGCCGAGATGATCGTGATCGGTGGCCGCCACGTCGCCACCCAACTTGTCGGCGAACTCGGCGTAAAAGCGGATGCCCTCGGCGGTGAACGGCACGTCCCAGCCGATCGCCTGCGCAATCGGGCGCGTCGAGCCGAGCGCTTCCAGACGGCCGAGCGTCGGCGCGTCGGCTTCGACCAGCTCGGCGAAACGGCGCAGGATCTTCGCGCGTTCGCGCGGCGCCATGCGCGCCCAGCCACTGTGTTTGAAAGCCTGCCATGCGTTCTCGACGGCGCGGTCCACCATCGCGGCGTCGGCGAGCGGCACCGAGGCATACACCACGCCGTCCGATGGACGCGCCACCTCGATGCGATGCTCGCCCGCCTCGACATATTCACCGCCGATGTAGTGTCCGCTGCGAATCGCGACGTCGTCTGGATTGAAGCTGTCCATGAGAGAGGTGTCCTGTGTGACTGGCTGGTGGTCTCGCGCGGCGCGGTCCCTAGACCGTTGCCGCCATGACAAAATCGTAGAGCCGGCGGCGTGGCATATGTCGCCGACAAAAATCGCCGCGCAGCAGAACTCACCTGTAATGCGTGCCCGGACCTGGCGTTTTGCATCGAATTGCGCTGCGGTCCTTTCCGGGGGCCGCGATAAAAAGATCGTCCTAGTCACACCGCGCACCGGATGACACAGTGACGGCGTAAGCCTTCAGTCAATCAGGGAGCTCGGCGTGTCCGATTCGATTACCTATAGACGCTTCACCCTCGAGGACATCGCCGCTGCGCACGCGTTGACCGTCGAAGTCAAATGGCCGCATCGCGCGGACGACTGGCGATTCGTGGCGCAACTGGGCGTGGGCTTCGTCGCGGAAGACCCGAGCGGTGTGATCGGCACCGCCCTGTGCTGGAAATACGGAGCCGAGCATGGTTCGCTCGGCATGGTGATCGTGTCGCCGGCGCACCAGGGGCGCGGCATCGGCAGAAAGCTGATGGATCTGGTGCTGGAAGAACTGGGCGGGCGCGTCACCTTCCTGCACGCCACCCCCGCGGGCCAGCCACTGTATGAAAAGCTCGGCTTTCGCGCGACCGGCACGCTCGATCAGCATCAGGGCGCGGCGTTCCAGCCGCCGCTCGTGTCCTTGCCGCCTGGCGAACGGTTGCGTCCGCTCGGTTCGAGCGATACCGCGCGGCTGGTCGAACTGGCGTCGCGGGCCAGCGGCCTGGACCGCGGCGAAGTGTTGCCCGCACTGCTGGGCGCCGCCGACGGCATCGCGCTCGACCGCGACGGCGAACTGATCGGCTTCGCACTGTTTCGCCGCTTCGGGCGCGGCTTTGCGATCGGTCCGGTGGTCGCGCCCGCCTCGGAGGAATCGAGCCGTGCGAAGGCGCTCATCAGCCACTGGCTGGCGCTGAACGAAGGCGTGTTCGTGCGTATCGACACGCCGGGCGAAAGCGGTCTGACCGAATGGCTGGAACAGCTGGGGCTGCCGCGCGTGGACACGGTCGTCAAAATGATCCGCCCCGCCACGCCGGGCCAGGCCGCGAGCGGCGGACAGGATGCGCATTACCTGCAATACGGCATCATCAACCAGGCAATCTGCTGACCATCATGGCCTTCCTCTATAAAGCCGACCCGGCGCGCGGCGCCCAGTGGGCGAAACTCTTCGCGCAGAAAGCGCCGGACTTGCCGTTTCATATCTGGCCCGAACTCGGCGATCCGGCCGCGATCCGCTATCTCGCCGCCTGGCAGCCACCTGAAGACCCGACGCGCACCTTCCCTAACCTGGAAGTCGTGTTCTCGGTCGGCGCGGGTATCGATCAGTTCGATCTGTCCGGCGTGCCGGAGCATGTGCCCGTGGTGCGCATGATCGAACCGGGCATCGTGGAAGGCATGGTCGAATATGTCACACAGGCTGTGCTGACCATTCATCGCGATCTGTTCGACTACAACCTTCAGCAACAGCAGCAGGTCTGGCGCGAGCTGCCGCTCAAGCCCGCCAGTCAGCGCCGCGTCGGTGTGCTCGGGCTTGGCGTGCTCGGCACGGCCGTGCTGGAACGGCTGCGTCTGTTCGGTTTCGACTGTGCGGGATGGAGCCGTTCGGCTCGCGAGATCGAGGGCGTCCACTGTTATGCCGGTGAAGGCGCACTGGATGCGTTTCTCGCTCGCACCGACATCCTCATCTGCCTGCTGCCGCTCACGCCCGCCACGCGCGGGCTGCTCAATGCGGAATTGTTCGCGAAGCTGCCGCGCGGCGCCTCGCTGATTCAAACGGGGCGTGGTCCGCATCTGAATCAGCAGGATTTGCTCGCGGCGCTCGAAAGCGGTCAGTTGCACAACGCCATTCTCGACGTCACCGATCCCGAGCCGCTGCCCGCCAGTCATGTGTTGTGGACGCATCCACGCGTGCGTATCACGCCGCATATCGCGAGTGCGACGCGGCCCGACACCGCCGTCGACGTAGTGCTGGAGAACCTGCGCCGCCATCGCGCGGGCTTGCCTATGGTTGGCCAGATCGACCGCGCGCAAGGCTATTGAGGGCAGAACCGGACGAAACGCCCGCGCGACACGGCTTTTCAGCGTTCACAGCATAAAATGCTGAGGTCACGCATCAAAACGCGTCGTGCGCGCTTTTCAGGCAATTGTTTAGGTGAGCAGGCGATCGCCGCTGATCAGTAGTATGGGACGGTCAACAGCCCCTTCCCGCGACGAGAAACCATCATGCCGATTCAATCGCTCATCGAAGCCGACCGCAAGCATCTGATTCACCCGGTCATCAACTACCGCGCGCACGAAGCACGCGGCGTCACCGTCCTCGAGTCCGCCAGCGGCGCGTTTCTGCGCGACGCGGCCGGCAACGAACTGCTCGACGCGTTTTCCGGACTCTGGTGCGTGAACGTCGGCTACGGCCAGCAAAGCATTGTCGACGCCGCTACCGCGCAGATGCAAAAACTGCCCTACGCAACCGGCTATTTCCATTTCGGCTCGGAGCCGGCCATCGAACTCGCGCAAAAGCTGGTCGAGGTGTCGCCCGCTTCGCTGCAGCACGTCTACTTCACGCTCGGCGGTTCGGACGCGGTGGATTCGGCACTGCGCTTCATCACGCATTACTTCAACGCCACGGGGCGCGCGTCGAAGAAACACATCATCGCGCTGCAACGCGGCTACCACGGCTCGTCGACGACCGGCGCCGGCCTCACCGCCCTGCCCGCGTTCCACCGCAACTTCGATCTGCCGCTGCCGAACCAGCATCATCTGCCGTCGCCGTACGCGTACCGCAGCGATTTTGCCGACGACGCCGCGCTGATCGCCGCCTCGGTCGCCGCGCTCGAAGCGAAGGTGGCCGAACTCGGCGCCGACAACGTCGCCGCATTCTTCTGCGAGCCGATTCAGGGCTCGGGCGGCGTGATCGTGCCGCCGGTCGGCTGGCTCACGGCCATGCGTGAAAGCTGCCGTAAGCTGGGCATCCTGTTCGTCGCCGATGAAGTCATCACCGGCTTCGGCCGCACCGGTCCGCTGTTCGCCTGCCAGGGCGAAAACGTCGAGCCGGATCTGATGACGGTGGCCAAAGGCCTGACCGCGGGCTATGCGCCGATGGGCGCCGTGCTGATGTCGGACGAAATCTATCAGGGCATCGCCAACGGCGACGCCGAGGCGGTGGTCGGCCATGGCCATACGTATTCGGCGCATCCGGTGAGCGCGGCGATCGGCCTGGAAGTGCTGCGCCTCTATCACGAAGGCGGGCTGTTAGCGAACGGCGTGGCGCGCGCACCGCGTTTCGCGCGCGGCCTCGACGCGCTGCTTGCGCATCCGCTGGTGGGCGATTCGCGCCACCGTGGCCTGCTCGGCGCGCTCGAACTCGTCGCCGACAAGGACAGCAAGGCGGGCTTCGACCCGGCGCTCAAACTGTCTGAACGGATCGCTGCCGCCGCGTATGAAAACCGCCTGATTTTCCGGGCCTTCGGCGACAACATTCTCGGCTTCGCACCGGCGCTCTCGTACACCGAGGCCGAGTTTGATCTGATGTTCGAACGACTTGAAAAGACCCTCGACGACGTTCTCGCACAAGCCGATGTGCGCGCCGCGTTCAAGGTCAAAACCCATGCCAACGCATGCTAGAGTAGAGGGCCATCCCAGCCCCACACCGATCGCCGGAGCGATAACGTTACGATGAGCAGCGACTGCAAGCTAGACCGGATTGACCTGCGCATACTTTCCCAGTTGCAGAAGAAAGGCCGCATAACCAACGTCGAGCTTGCCGACGCGGTCGGCCTTTCGCCCAGTCCTTGCCTGATCCGGGTCAAGCGTCTGGAGAAAGCCGGCTACATCATCGGCTACGGTGCGCAGATCCAGCTCGAAAAGCTCGGCGACGTGCAGATCGTGTTTACCGAAGTCACGCTCGCCGATCACCGGCGGGAAGACTTCATCAAGTTCGTGAATGCGATCCGCGACGTCGACGAGATCGTCGAGTGTCATCTTGCCAGCGGCGGCTACGACTACCTGCTGAAGTTCGTCACGCGCAGCGTGAGCCATTACCAGAGCATCGTGGAAGGGCTGCTGGAACGCGACATCGGGATCGAGAAGTACTTCAGCTACGTGATCATCAAGTCGCCGTTCGTGAAGAGCCACTACCCGCTCGAAACGCTGTTCTCGCAGAATCATCACTAGGCCGTCTCTGGAACCTTGCATGATTGGGATATGCGGCCCTGCGAAGCTGAGTCGAGGACTGCTGAACCGACGTCAGCGCGAATCCGCGCCATTCAGACAGGGGGCGCGATGATTCGACGCCTACTATTCGCAGCTATCGCCATGACGTTTGGTGCAGGCACCTCCGCCGCACAGACGAAGTCCCCTTCGGTCGGCGATTTCGTGGGCAAGTGGGTCGTCACCGACGTGGTGGACTATTCGGATATATCTGGCGGTATCCCCGAGGCAAAGCGGATTCTCGGCAAGACCATGACGATTACGCCGAAGTCGATTGCGTTCGACAAGGAAAGCTGCGTACCGCGTCCAGGCTTTACAGTTATCGACGTGGATACAGAGACAAAGTTGAACAGGCAATTCGGACTCACCGTCAACGAAACCGGCTTACCCGCGCGAACGACGTTGCTCCATAGCGAAAACTGCTTCGCAGTCTTCGGAATGAGCGACTACAAAATCGTGTTCGGATGGGACGGGATCATCGTGCGCGCAATACGCGAAAAGTAAGCGTAAAGATCCGATCGATTAGCAACGCGCGTCAGGTCACCCCATCTCCCCCCCGGCCGCCCCGTCGGCCGGCGGACTCCACTGCGCGAATTCCTCACTCAGAAAGTCGACGCAGACCCGCACCTTCGCCGACTGCGCGAGCCGTGCCGGATACACCGCCCACAGATTCGCCGGTTGCGTGACCTCGGGCAGCACCTGCTGCAACTGACCGCTTTCGAGCAGCGGCCGCACGTCCCACATGGAACGCAGCACGATGCCGCGCCCGGCCAGTGCCCACTCCACCGCCACTTCGCCGTGATTGGTCGACAATGGTCCCGTGACCTTGATCGAGACCGTCTCGCCACGCAACGTCAAACGCCAGAGCCCGAACGGATGGTCGCGCTCCTTGATCGCCAGACACGCATGCGAGGACAGCTCGGCAAGCTGGCGCGGCGCGCCATGCCGCGCAAGGTAGCCGGGCGACGCACATAGCACGCGATGATTCGACGCGAGCCGCCGCGCGATCAGATGCGGCGCGATCTCGTCGCCAATGCGCACATCCAGATCGAAGCCTTCGCCGCCCACATCGACGAGACGGTCGAACAGATCGAGCCGCACGCTCAATTGCGGATAGCGCTCGGAAAAGCGCGCGAGCGCGGGCGCGACGAAACGGCGGCCAAAGCCGAAGCTGCTGGAAATGCGCAGCTTGCCGCCGGGTATGCGGCGCGTGGTGGAGACGTCTTCCACCAATTGATCGACGTCGTCGAGAATCTTTTCGGCCCACGTGTAGACGCGCTCGCCCGCCTCGGTGATCGCCACCCGGCGCGTGGAACGGTGCAATAAACGCGTACCGAGCGTAGTCTCGAGCACGTTGATGCGTTTGCTGACGTACGCCGCGGACACCGACAGGGCCTCCGCCGCCGCGCTGAAACTGGACTTGCGCGCCACTTCGCAAAACACGCGCAAGTCGCCGAGATCGGGAGATGGGACGGCGCTCATAGGTCGATGGGTGGCAACGGAGTTTGTACACGAATCGTGCACAGTGGCTTAACTAAAGCGACTATTTTAGTCTCAAACAGCAGGAATAAAATAGCCGTTACCGAATCGTCCAGCTGCCCCAAACAGTCCCAAGCAGCCCCAAACAGTCCCAAGCGGAGGAGCACAACATGTCGAAGAAATATCGGATCGCAGTCATTCCCGGCGACGGCATCGGCGTCGAAGTCATGCCGGAAGCCATTCGCGTGCTGGAGGCGGTGAAAACGCGCTTCGGCATCGAGCTGGAGTATCAGCACATTGAATGGGCGAGCTGCGAGTACTACGCGAAGCACGGCAAGATGATGCCGGACGACTGGAAAGCGCAACTGCAATCGGCGGACGCGATTCTGTTCGGCGCGGTCGGCTGGCCCGACACGGTGCCCGACCATATTTCCTTGTGGGGCTCGCTCTTGAAGTTCCGCCGCGAATTCGACCAGTACATCAACCTGCGCCCCGCGCGCCTCTTTGCCGGCGTGCCTTCGCCGCTCGCGGGCCGCAAGGCGGGCGACATCGATTTCTGGATCGTGCGCGAGAACACCGAGGGCGAATATTCGTCGGTGGGCGGCGTGATGTTCGAAGGCACGGAGCGCGAATTCGTGCTGCAAGAGTCCGTTTTCACGCGGCACGGCAGCGAACGCGTGCTGAAGTTCGCGTTCGATCTCGCGCAACGTCGCAAGCGCAAGAAGATCACGGTGGCCACCAAAAGCAACGGCATCGCGATCAGCATGCCGTGGTGGGACAAAGTCGCGGCCGGCATTGCCGCGCAGTATCCGGACGTGACGTGGGACAAGCAGCATATCGACATTCTCTGCGCGCGCTTCGTGCTAAACCCGGATCGCTTCGACGTGGTGGTCGCCACCAATCTGTTCGGCGACATTCTGTCCGATCTCGGCCCCGCCTGCACCGGCACGATCGGTCTCGCGCCGTCGGGCAATCTGAATCCGGACCGCAAGTTTCCGTCGCTGTTCGAACCGGTGCACGGCTCGGCGCCGGACATCGCGGGCAAGAACATCGCCAATCCGATCGCGATGATCTGGTCGGCCGCGATGATGCTCGACTTCCTCGGCAACCACGCCGGCAAGGAGCGCGAGGCGCACGACGCGATTCTCGCCGCAATCGAGGCGACGCTGGTTGAAGGTCCGCATACCGGCGACCTCGGCGGCAAGGCGAACACCACCGAGGTCGGCCGGGCGATCGCGGCAAAGCTCGCCTGAGCTCGCCGGTCAACCCGCACACTCTCTGCAAGGACACACTCGCATGAGCACGGAAGCCTACCCTATCGAAGTCGAATTCCCCGATATTTCGGGCCACGAACAATCGGCATCCGGTATCGCCTATGTCCACACGTTCGACTCGGGTGCACCGGGTCCGCACGTGATGATCAACGCGCTCACACACGGCAACGAAGTGTGCGGCGCGATCGTCGTGGACGAATTATTGCGGTGCGCGCTGCGGCCACGCCGTGGACGCCTCACACTGGCGTTCGCGAACGTCGACGCATATCGGAGTTTCGATTCGGCGCAGCCGGACGCGGCCCGCTTCGTCGATCAGGATTTCAACCGCGTATGGACTGCCGCGGTGCTCGACGATACTTCGCGCACGTCCAGCGAACTGGAGCGTGCGCGCGCGATGCGGCCCGTGATCGACAGCGTCGATCTTCTACTCGATCTGCACTCCATGCACGAGAAGAGCAAGCCGCTGATCGTGGCGGGACCGCTGCAAAAAGGTATCGACCTCGCCGTGCGACTCGGCACGCCCGCCACCGTGATCTGCGACGAAGGCCATCCGGAAGGCCGCCGCATGCGCGATTACGAAGGCTTCGGCGACCCCGCCAGCCCAAAGAACGCGCTGCTGATCGAATGCGGACAGCATTGGGAACGCAATGCGGTTGCGGTCACGCGCGACACCACCGCGCGCTTTCTGCTGCTGGCCGGCGTGGTCGATGAAGCGGATCTGCCGGCTGGCTGGCTTGCGCCATTGCCGGGCGTGCAGCATATCGTCCGCGTGACGCAGCCGGTGGTGGCCACCAGCATGGATTTCCGTTTCGCGGCGGCGTATACGGGTCTCGAGATCTTTCCCGAGGCCGGTGCCGTGATCGGCTGGTCGAACGGCGAGGCCATCACCACGCCCTACGACGACTGCATGCTCGTCATGCCATCGCTGCGGCAACTGCGGCCGGGCGTGACCGTGGTGCGGCTGGGCAAGATCGAGCAGACCGTGACGAACACCCCAACCCATGGCCAATGAAACGGCCCATCCACACTCAAAGGCAACGTAGCGATGAAGGTACAGCAGCTCAAGCAAAGCGTGAATCTGCAGAATCTGGAGGACTGGGGCACGGCCGGGCTGCCCGGCACGACGCCGATCCAGGTGTCGGGCGTGCAACGCGTCATCAAGGGCAGCGAGGCCATCGACACCGGCATTTTCGAATGCACCGCCGGCACTTATCGCCGCTCGGTCAAGCAGGCCGAAGTGATGCACTTCATTGCCGGACGGGGACGCTTCACGCCCGATAACGAGGAAACCATCCACTTCGAGAGTGGCGACACGCTCTTCTTCGAAGCCAACACCGAAGGGCTGTGGGAAGTCGAGGAAACCATGCGCAAGGTTTACGTCATCTTCTGACCACCGTTTCACGCTGTTCACCGAGCGCCGCGCTGCACCATGCCGGCCCTGCGAGGGCCGCGCTCCCCCTTCTGCCAACACCCCGTCTCACCCCGGCGCGCCAAAGCGCGCCGCGGCCTGCCTCGTTCTTCGCGCTGTCCAGCGTCTTTTTCCAGTCGATGTGCATCTGCAACAGAGTGGGGTAATCCCGCGTTGACCCCTCGTCGTCATCTTACTTACAGTTCAGCCTTGTTCGCACAAAGAATCGCTGTTCTACATACGAACAGAACGGCGGAGAAAAATCAAAGGACGGCCGGGTCGCCAACCACGCTCAAGTCAGTCGAAGCAGGTCGAATTGGAGAATACCTTTATGAATCGCAATATCACTATGACCCGGATCGCATGCGCGATCGCCGCTCTCGCCAGCGCACCGGTTTTCGCGCAAAGCAGCGTCACGCTGTACGGTATCGTCGATGCCGGTATCGGCTATCAAAGCAGCGCAAGCTCGCTTGGCTCGAACGCCGGCGGCAAGTCCAAAGTGAACATGATCAACGGCGTATGGGCCGGCAGCCGCTTCGGTTTGAAGGGCGGCGAAGATCTCGGCGGCGGCACCAAGGCCATCTTCCAGTTGGAATCCGGCTTCAACTCGAGCACCGGCGCCCAGCAATACACGAATGCGATGTTCGGCCGCCAGGCATGGGTCGGCGTGACGAACCCGACCTACGGTACGCTGCAGGCCGGCCGCCAGTACACGGCTTACTACTCGCTGCTGTCGCCGTATAGCCCGACCACGTGGCTCACCGGCTACTACGGCGCGCACCCGGGCGACGTCGACGCGCTCGACACGATTTACCGCGCGAACAACTCGCTCGTCTATACGTCGCCGAAACTGTACGGCTTCACGTTCAGCGGTTCGTACGCCCTCGGCGGCGTGCCGGGCAGCCTGAACCGCGGCTCGACCTGGAGCGGCGCGGTGCAGTACATCAACGGCCCGGTTGGCGTCGCGGTGGGCTTCATGCGCATCAACAACTCGACGCTGGGCGGCGGTGCCTACGGCGCGGATTCCACCGTGTCGAACAACGGCGCGCAGCCGGGCGTATCGGCCGTGACCAACGGCTATCAAACAGCACAGGCGCAGCAGCGTTTTGCCGTGACCGGCGGCTATAACTTCGGCAATGGCTGGGACGTGTCCGCGGCTTACTCGAATGTGCAGTACATTCCGGGTATCAACTCGAGCTTCCGCGACACGGCGATCTTCAATACGGGCGGTGTCGTGCTGCACTGGAAGCCAACTGTTTCGTGGGACTTCGCGACCGGCTACAGCTACACTCGCGCTACCAAGGCGAACGGCATCACGAGTTCGGCGCAGTACCAGCAGGTCAACCTGTCCGAGTACTATTCGTTGTCGAAGCGCACCGGCCTTTATGCATTGCAGGCGTTCCAGCGCACCAATGGCAATACGCTGGGCACGGCCGGCTCGGGTCACATCATCAGCGCGACGGCAACCATCGGCGACGGCTTCCAGAGCGCGCCGTCGTCGTCGCGTAGCCAGTTCGCCGCAGGCGTGGGCATCGTGCATCGCTTCTAAAATCGGCGCACGATCTTAAAAAGAGGAAGGCTCGTTACGGCGGGCCTTTCCGTATTCCGCAGTCAGGAGACACATCATGAGCCGCAGCAACGCTGTGAACGTTCAGACCTTCCTCAACGAACATCCCTTTTCGCCGTTCCAGTGGCTCGTCTTCTTCATGTGCTTCATCATCGTCCTGCTGGACGGTTTTGACACGGCCGCGATCGGCTTCATTGCGCCTTCCCTGATCGCCGAATGGGGCATCACCAAGCCGGCGCTTGCGCCGGTGCTGAGTGCCGCGCTATTCGGCCTCGCCTGCGGCGCACTCGGCTCGGGACCGCTGTCCGACCGGCTCGGGCGACGCTCCATGCTGCTCGGCTCGGTGCTGCTGTTCGGCGTGGCGTGTCTCGCCTCGGCCTTCTCGAACAGCATCGGACAATTGACGACGCTGCGCTTCATCACCGGCGTGGGTCTGGGCGCGGCCATGCCGAACGCCGTCACGATGATGGGCGAATACTGCCCGGATCGCCGCCGCGCGACCGTGATCAATCTGATGTTCTGCGGCTTTCCGCTCGGCGCCGCGTTCGGCGGATTTCTCGCGGCGTGGATGATTCCGCATTTCGGCTGGCGCAGCGTGTTGCTGCTCGGCGGCATCACCCCGCTGCTGCTTCTGATCCTGCTGGCGCTCAAGATGCCGGAGTCGGTGCGCTACATGGTGGCCAATAGCCAGCCGGTCGAACGGATTCGCGCGGCGCTCTCGCGCATTTCGAGCGAAGCGGCGCAAGCGGGCACCTTCATCATGACCGAAACCGCGCCGCAAACCGGCGGCAAGGGCGTGGCGGTGGTGCTGTCGCGCTCGTACATCATCGGCTCGGTGATGCTGTGGATCACCTATTTCATGGGCCTCGTCATCTTCTACGCGTCGATCAACTGGATGCCGATCCTGCTGAAGGACGCCGGCCTCACGCCGCAACGCGCGACGCTGATTTCCGCGCTGTTCCCGCTCGGCGGCGTGGGCGCCGTGCTGTGCGGCGTGCTGATGGACCGCTTCAACGCGAACCGGATCATCGCGGCCTGCTATGCATTGACGGCCGTGAGCGTGTATTTCATCGGCCAGGCGGTGGGCAACGTGGGCGCGCTGGTGTTCGTCGTGTTCGTGGCCGGCGTGTTGATGAATACCGCGCAGTCGTCGATGCCGGCGCTCGCCGCCGCGTTCTACCCGACCGAAGGCCGTGGCACGGGCGTGGCGTGGATGCTCGGCATCGGGCGCTTCGGCGGCATTGCGGGCTCGTTTCTCGTGGCCGAACTGACGCGCCGCCACTTCACGTTCGCGGGCATCTTCGCCATGGTCGCGGTGGCGGGTCTGATTTCGTGCGTGGCGTTGCTGATCAAACAGGCGGCACGGCCGCATGTGTCGAACGTGAGCGCCTCGAAGACGGAGTCGTTCGGGCATTGAAGAGACGAAGCGTGCGCATCTCGAGGACGCCATCCGGCAACGGATGCGCCGCATGACCCGATGGCTGTTTGAAGCCGCCCTGCGAGGCGGCTTTTTCTATTGCGGCGTCGCGTGAAAAAACGCGGCGCGCCACTTCCCGATAAACTACGTGCCTGTTGGCAAGTTCGGTTGCCGCGGTGGCGCATGCCATCGCTCGGGCAACGTTGCTCACCTCACCACAGGGTTCAAGGAATGAAACGCGTAGTCGTTGCCGCGCTGTTCGCGGCGTGCCTCGCGCAACCGGCCGCTCAGGCCGTCGCGCAAACCGTCAGCGATCAGTGCTTTGCGATCGGCGATATCGCCGGCCAGGTCGCGTCGTGGCGCGCGCATAAAAAGACCAAGGCGCAAGCGCTCGACCAGGCGGCCAAATACTACAAGGACGCGGCTGACCGGCAAGCGGTCAGCGCCATCATCGAGAAGATCTACAGCCCGGACGCGCCGCGCATGACGCCGGACCAGGCCAGCATGGCGTTTACGTCGGACTGCGCGAACCGTCAGGCGCAGGCGCCCGCGAAGTAGCGCCCGCGCGCTCAACTAGCCACTAACGTTGGCGAAAGGCATCGAGCGACGTCAGCGCGTTGCCGTGGAAATCGAACAGCGTGTTGTTGTCCCACTGATCGCCGGCGCCGAGCTTCCATCCGACATTCGGCGTCGGAATCCATTCCGGCTCCCACCAGAACACGCCTTTGCCGTGGCCATCCGGTATCGCCTCGACAATGTCCGTCAACGCGCCGAGAAACTGCGCCTGGCCCGCCGGCGTCTGCGGATAGCTCGCCGTCCCGACGTTGGTCATCGCGTTCGGTTCGGAATCGCCGTCGCTGGCGGTCCATGGATAGGCCGTCTCGACCACCATCACGTCCTTGTCGTAGCGCGTTGCGAGATCGTTCGCGTTGTTCTGCAGATCGCTCAGCGAGCCTTGCCACTGCGGGTAGTAGGACAGGCCGATCACATCGAACGTAACGCCGCGCTGGGTCGCGCTGTCGAACCACCAGCGGCTCGTCGCGTTGTTACCGCCGCTGTCGATATGCAACATGACCTTGATGCGATCGTCAACGGATTTGACCGCGTCGTGCCCCGCTTTCAGCAATTGGGCGAGGTTGTCCCACTGATCGTACTTGCCGAGCGGCCACAGCATGCCGCCGGTGATCTCGTTGCCCACTTGCACCCACTCCGGGTGCACGCCGTCGCGCTTGAGCATCTTCAGCACATTCGACGTGTACTCCGACAGCAACGCGCAGGTCTGCGCGATATCCTTGCCGGCCCACGCGTGCGGCGGATACTGCTTGCCCGGATCGGCCCACCAGTCGCTGTAGTGGAAATCGATCAGCACGCGCATGCCGAGCGCGGCCGCGCGGCGCGCAAGCAGGCGCACATGGTCCGCATTGTTGTACCCGGCGGCGGGGCTCTGATCGGCCGGAAAGAAGTTCGGGTTGCCCGGATCGTTCCAGACCTTGATACGAATCGAATCGACGCCATGCCTTCTCAGCAGCAACAGACAGTCGTGCGGCACGCCGTGCTCATAGAACTTCGCGCCGTTCGCCTCCAGTTTGAGCAGCGTCGATACGTCGGCGCCTTTCGCAAAGCGACTGCCACGCCCCGAAGCCTGCAACTCCGCCGCGAGTGCCTGCGCGCCGAGCGTTGCGCCGACACCGGCTGCGGCCGCCGTCGACGCGAGCCAGCCGAGCATTTCTCTTCTGTTCATCTGTCATCCTCCATCTATTGATGGGCGGCTCTTCCGAAGGCCGCCTGGTCCCAGGTTGAAGCGCTTGAGTGTCACCCTCCGACTACACACACTGTTGGATCCGATTCCGTCGAACAGCCAATCAGATCATTCGCTCTTCCATGCGCACACGTCGCCTGTTTTCAGCAGTGCACTGCCGAGCACGAACGTCGCAGCAACCGGCGCCGGCGCATGCACGGGCTGCGCACCGAAGTTGAACGCGAAGGTCAGATCGCCGCGCCGCCGGATGCGCAAGCCTTCCGCCAGCCGTTGCGTTTCGATGCCGGCATCGCGCGCGGCCTGCTCCAATACCGTGCGATGCAACGCATGCGACAACCAGCCGGCCACGTAGCGAACCTTTCCGTGCGAGAGCACTGCGGGCCACATGTCGTCGAATTGCGCCTCGACCTGCGTATCGAGGTTGGCCCGCACGTGCTCGCGCCAATGCATCGCCACACCGTGCGTGCCACCAATCGACACCGCGGGTGCCAGCGTGGGCCGCAGCGTCTCGACTTCGAGCACCTGCATCGGCAGCACGCGTTGCAACGCGCCGGGCGGCAGCGTGGAGGGGATCGCGAAGCTGTCGGTTTTCGAGCCGCTGCGCGGGCCGAACACCCATTGCGCCTCGCTTCGCTCGATCTGATGCACGAGCGCCTCGTCGACCACGGCGATGCTCGGCACGACCACCATCGCATAAGCCGACAGATCCGCGCGGCTCGACACGATATCCACGTCGAGCCCGAGTTCGCGCAACGACTCGTAGTAGTCGAACGCCAGCGTCTGATAGTCGAAGGTCTTGCCATGACGCTGAATCTCGAACATCCATTGCGTCTCGTAGTCGAATACGACTGCAACAGCCGCACGCGCCGGTGCATCGAGTTCGGACAGTGCGGCGCTCGCGGCGATTTCCCGCGCCGCCTGCTGCACCTCGAGGCCACCCGGCGACAGTTCGTTGTTCGGCAGATTGAGCCCGGAATGCATCTGCTCCTGCGCATACGGACACTGACGCCAGCGGAAATACGACACCAGTTCCGCGCCGTGCGCGAACGCCTCGTAAGCCCACAGCCTGACCATGCCTTTCGCCGGCACCGGGTTCCACGGCGCCCAGTTGACCGGACCGGCCTGCTGCTCCATCACCCAGAAACGCCCGCTGCCGATTGCCCGATAGCGATCGTGGTCGAACGCGGACACGTCGGGGTGCGCGGTGCGTGCATAGAGCGCTTTCTGTTCGTCGGGCAGCGAGATCGATTCAGTGCGCGCGATCGGGTAGCTGTCCCATGCGGCGACATCGATCGCATTGTCTTTGGCGAAACGGTAGTGATCGAAGGTCGTGAAAAAACCCATGAAGTTGTGCAGCAGATCCGCAGCCGGCGCATGCTCGCGCAACACGTCGATCTGCTCGCGATGAAAACCCGCCACCTCGTCCGACATGAAGCGGCGGAAGTCGAGCAGATGAATCGGATTGGCGTCGGTGGGCGTAAGGTTCGGCAAGCCGATCGCCTCGAACGACGGATACTCCATGCTCCAGAATACGTTGCCCCATGCGTCGTTGAGCGCTTCGACGGTTTCGTAGCGCCGCCGCAGCCACGTCTGAAAGCGCGCGAGCGCGGCAGGCGAATAGCTGGGCACGGTTTCGTGACAGCCGAGTTCGTTATCGGTCTGCCACGCGACGATCGAGGCATGCCGCCCGTAGCGCTGAGCCATTGCCGTGACGATCCGCAAGCACTCGCGCCGATAGGTTTCGCTGGATATATCGTAGTGCCGGCGTGAACCGAAATTCCAGCGCGTGCCATCGGCGCGCACCGGCAGCACGTCGGGATACGCGTCGATCAGCCACTTCGGCGGCGAAGCGGTCGGCGTGCCGAGCACCAGTTTCAATCCCGCGGCCGCCAGTGTGTCGACGGCTTCGTCGAGCCATTCCCACACGAATTCGCCGGCGCGCGGCTCCATCCGGCTCCACGCGAATTCAGCGATCCGCACATGGGCGATGCCGAGTTCGGCCATACGTTTCGCGTCGTCGGCCCACATCGTGCGCGGCCATTGTTCCGGGTAATAACAGACACCAAGTTGCATGAGAGATTCTCGTTGTTAGATAACGTCGGACCGGCGCTCAGCCCTTGCTTGCACCGAAGGTCAAACCGGCTACGAAGTGCTTCTGCATCAGGAAGAACATCAGCACGGAAGGCAACGCGGCCAGCACCGAGCCCGCGGCGACCAGGTTCCACGCGGTCGTCCATTGGCCCTTGAGCGCAGCGACGCCCACCGTGATCGGCGCGGCGTCGTCGCCTTGCGTGAGACATAGCGCCCAGAAATAGTCGTTCCACACGAACGTGAACACCAGAATGCCGAGTGCGGCGAGCGCGGGCCGGATCAGCGGCAACACGATGCGCAGATAGATGGTCCATTCGCTCGCGCCTTCCACGCGCGCGGCCTCGATCATTTCGAATGGCAACTGTTTGATGAAATTTCGCAGAAACAGCGTGCAGAAGCCGGTCTGAAATGACACGTGGAAAATCACCAGCGCCCACACGCTATTGAACAGTCCGACCTTCAGCGCCATGTCGCGCACCGGGATCATCAGGATCTGGATCGGCACGAAATTGCCGGCGACGAATGCGAATAGCACAGCCGTATTGCCCGGAAACCGGTAGGTCGCCAACGCAAAGCCCGCCATCGACGCCAGCACGATCGCGCCGAGCACCGAAGGCACCGTGATCAGCACGCTGTTGGCAAAGTAATGCAGCATCGGCGTTTGCGTGAGCGCCGTGCCGTAGTTTTCTAGCAGCGCAAAGTGCTTCGGCCAGCCCCAATAGTCGCCTTGCGACAGCTCGTCGGATGAACGGATCGACGTGACGAGCACGGCCAGCATCGGCAGAAGCCATATCAACAGCGCAATGGGCAACGACACTTTGTAGAGCGTGCGATTGAGCGGTTTCCAGCGTTCGACGGGAAGCGGATACATGACGCGCAACTCCTTGGAGATCAGCGTTCTTCGCGCAGCATGCGGCGCAAATGGAACACGATGTAGACGAGCATGATGGCGAACAGCACGACGGCAATCGCCGCGGAATAGCCTTCGCGGTAGTACTTGATAGCCTGGTCGTACATGTAATAGGCGAGCACGGTGGAACTGTCGAACGGACCGCCGCCGCTCATCACCGCGATCAGGTCGAAGCTGCGCAATGCGCCGATCACCGTCAGCACCACGGCCATGAACGTGGCGGGCCGCAGTTGCGGCAGGATCACGTGCCATAGCAGCTTCACGCCTTTGGCGCCTTCCATGCGCGCCGCCTCGACCACTTCCGGATTGATACCCGTCAGGCCCGTCAGGTAGAGGACCATGCAGAACGGTGTTTGCGGCCATAACGCGGCGAACACGATGCCGAACGTCACCGTATGCGGATCGCCGAGCACGGGAATGCCGTGTCCGACGATCAGGCGCAGCAAGCCGAAGCCCGGATCGTAGAACCAGCTGAACACGAGACCGACCACCACGCCCGAGAGCACGAACGGCGCGAAGAACAGCGACTTCACGACGCGCATGCCACGGATATGCTGGTTCAGATACAACGCGAACAGCAGCCCGAGCGGCGGCGCCAGCAGAAACAGCGCGAGCCAGATAAGGTTGTTCTTGAGCGCTGTATAAAACGTGTCGGCATGAAACAGCTCGATATAGTTGTCGAAGCCGGCGAAGGTCTTCGGCGTCATGCCGTCCCAGTGATAAAAACTGAGCGAAATGCTGCTGATGATCGGATACACCACGCACAGGCAAAACAACGCACAACCCGGCAACAGGAAGAAGAACGCGGCGCGATGCTGATGACGGCGCGTGGTCGAGACGTGACGGTGCGAAGCCGCGGGTAAGCGGCGCGCTGCGGAATGAGACATGGATCGGGCCTCGTCGGAAAGCGAAGGCGATTCGAAGACGAGCGCCGGCCGTTGCTAGGCCGCCGGCGCTCCGTGACTGACTTCTTTACTTCTGATAGATGCGCTTACGGGTCGCTTCGAGGCGCACGAGCACGGCGTCGAGTTGCGACGGATCGCTGTAGAACTGCTGCATCGCTTTCATGCCTTCGTCGGCCATTTCCTTCTGCATGTCGCGATCGTAGAACTGCGCGATACCGCCCTTGGTGTTGGCGAGCGTCTGGAAGCCAACCTTCGAAATCGGATCGTCAGGCTCGGTCGCCAGACTGTTCGACGGCAGCGTTCCCCAGCCCTTCGCGAGATCGGCGTTGATCTGCGGCTGTTCCATGAAGGCGAGCAGCCTGCGCGCGTCGACCTTGTTTTTCGCCTTTGCGGGAATCAGCAGCACGTTGACCGGACCGTCCTCGGCCATCGGCACGTTCGCGTCGATCACGGGGAAGCGGAAGAAGCCGGTTTGCGGCTTGAGGTTCGCCGGAATGCTCGCGGAGAAGAACGTGCCCATCAGCATCATCGACGCCTTGCCGTTCACGAGAAACGGCGCGATCGAATCGAGGTCATAAGAGAGCGCATTGTCGATGAAGTAGTGATCGTCGATCAGCGTTTTCCACGCGGCGTAGACCTTTTTCACGCGTGCGTCGGTGTACGGAATTTCGCCGGCCATCAATTGCTGATGGAATGCGTTGCCGTTGATGCGCAGATCCAGATAGTCGAACCAGGCGGCAAGCGTCCAGCTGTCGCGAGCGGCCACCGCGATCGGCGCGACGCCGCTGGCCTTCAGCTTCTTGCAGGCATCGAGAAATTCATCCCACGTTTTCGGCTCGCTCTTGATGCCGGCCTTCTCGAACAGATCCTTGCGATAGAAGAAACCGTAGGCGTCGTAGCCGAGCGGCGCCGCGTACTGCTTGCCCTTATACGTCGACGCATCCTTCACCGACGCGTACTGCTGCGACCAGCCATTTTTGCTCCAGTCCGCCGACAGGTCTTCGAGCAGGCCGCGTTGCGCGTAATACGCCATGCGCTCGCCGTCGTGCCATGAAACGACGTCGGGCGGATCGGTGGCAAGCCAGCCGCTCATCTGCACCTTGTACGCTTCTTCGGTGATGTAGGTCACCTTCAGATCGACATCGGGATTGGCCTTCTTGAACTTGTCGAACGCGTCCTGCCATGTCGAGCGCTGATTACCGCGCGCCGATACGTTGACGTTGAGCGTGGCGGCGTCGACTGCGGCACAGCAGAGCGAACCGGCGACCAGTGCGGCTGCGATCGACACGTGTGCAAGACGGCGAAGGCGAAAAGCAATCATCTTGTGTCTCCTTGATACCTTGTTGGCCGGCAGCGCGGCTGCCGGCAATGTAACCCGCTCTGTGGCGGAATTCGGCTTTGATGAATCTGTTGATGCTTCAAACGCGCACGAACCAAAACTCAAGCGGCGGCGCGTTCGGGCTCGAACGCGCTTCGCCGCAGTGCAATCCCATCCGCGTCGAACAGATGACAGGCAGAAGGCGGAACGTGAATGGCAATACGCTCGCCCGACCCGATCGGCGTATCGCCCGCGGCCTTGGCGATGAGCGTGCCCGCCGCATGATCCGCATGGATATAGCTGTGCTCGCCGAGCCGTTCCGACAGCACCGTCGTGCACTGCACGGACTGCCCGGCGCCGTCGAGGCGCAGATGTTCCGGCCGCACGCCGAGCGTGACCGGCTGGCCGCGCTGCAAACGTTGACCGTCGACCTGTGCGGTCAAACGCTCGCCGCTTTGCGTCAGCGTGACCGTCACGTTGCCCGGCTCGATCGAATCGACCACGGCGTCAATAAAATTCATGCGCGGCGAACCGATGAAACCCGCCACGAAGCGCGACTTTGGATGGTGATACAACTCGAGCGGCGCGCCGCTTTGCGCAATGCTGCCGAAGCGCTCGGCGTCCGCGCCTGCATGCAGCAGCACGATCCGGTCGGCGAGCGTCATCGCTTCGACCTGGTCGTGGGTCACGTACACCACGCTCGCGTTGGCAAAGCGCTGATGCAAACGCGCGATTTCGACGCGCGTCTGGCCACGCAGCGCGGCGTCGAGATTCGACAGCGGCTCGTCGAACAGGAACACGCCGGGCTCCCGCACGATCGCGCGGCCGATCGCGACGCGCTGTCGCTGCCCGCCCGAAAGCGCTTTCGGATAGCGCTCCAGAAAGCTGTCCAGTTGCAGAATGCGCGCGGCTTCGCGCACCTTGCTGTCGATCACGTTCTTGGGTTGTTTCGCGAGCTTCAGACCGAATGCCATGTTGTCGAACACGGTCATGTGCGGAAACAGCGCGTAGCTCTGGAACACCATGGCGACGCCGCGCGCCGCTGCGGGTACGTCGTTCACCAGACGGCCGCCGATATGCAGTTCGCCTTCGCTCAGGTCTTCGAGCCCCGCGATCATTCTCAGCAGAGTCGACTTGCCGCAACCCGAAGGTCCCAGAAAGACGCAGAACTCGTGCTGCGCTATCTCCAGATTCACGCGCCGGATCACCGGCGGATGGTCACCGTACGACTTCTGCACGTTCGTCAAACGAATTGCCGCCATGCTGCCTCCGTGGATTTAACCGCTTAAATTTCTAGGAAAAATAAGTGACCAACCCTTGCACGGCAGGCATTTAATCGCTTAAATTCGAGTTCGAGGGAAAAAGTCATGGCGGGTGTCTCCTGGATGTTTTCCAGCAAGTTATCAACGTCGCCCACAGCTTGCAACATTTGAATCGCATTCCCTGAATATGGGATAAAGAAGTTATGGTCACTCTGTCCGAAGTTGCGAAGCGCGCTCACGTCACCGCCGCGACTGTCTCCAACGTGCTGCGCAACCGCGAGAAGGTGCGCCCCGAAACGGCTGAACGCGTGCTCAAGGCGATCGCCGATCTCGGCTACCGGCCCAACCTGAATGCACGCGCACTGGCCGAGGGCCGCTCGTCGACGCTCGCGTTGATGCTGTCGAATATCTCGAACCCGTTCTACCCCGAGTTCGTGCTGGCCGCCGAGCGTGCCGCGCGCAAAGCCGGCCACTTCCTGATGGTTTGCAATACTGACGATGACGCCGAGATCGGCCGCGCGTATCTGAACCAGATCGCGGGCACGCTGGCCGACGGCGTGCTAGTCATGAACACGGACATCACGATCAACGATCTGTGTGCGTCGGCTACGCACAGCGCGCCGATTTTGCTGGCCATGTGGGAACACCCGGAATCGCCTCCCGCGCTGCCTTGCATCGCCGTGGATTTTCATCTCGCGGGCGAGCTGGCCGCGCGGCATCTGCTCGAACTCGGCCACCGCGAAATCGGCCTTCTGATCGGCGACGGTTGCGGCGGCTTGCAGGATGCGCGCTCCAACGGGTTTCGCGCCGCGATGCGCGCCGCCGGTATCGAGACCGACGCGGCGGCGGTGCTGCAAATCCGCGACTCGATCGACGCGGGCTACGCCGCCTGCATGCAACTGATGGCAAACCGGCCGCATCTCACCGCGATTTTCGCGACCAACGACCTGCTCGCGATCGGTGCGGCACAGGCGCTGCTGACGCTGGGCCGAGCGGTGCCAAACGACGTTTCGGTGATCGGCATTACGGACATTCAACTGGCGCACCAGGTGCATCCCGCTTTGACGACGGTCGCGATTCAGACCGCGGCGATCGCGGAGTTGTCGGTCGAGAGTCTGATCCGGCTGATCCAGACGCCGGACCAGCAGCCGTCGATGCTGCTCGCCCCGCCGCCCACGCTGATCGTGCGCGCGTCGACCGGGCCGCGACGGCCGAAATGAATTTGCAAGCCATTCAGCAGAAAATGCTGTCACAGCACGAAAAAAAAGGCGTACAAACCGCCAACGCCCCGATTGGCAAATTGATCGATTGCGGCACAGGCGTAGCATCGATCCATCAATCGGCCCACGGTACGCGGCCGCGCCGCCGCGAGCCTCGCCGAATCAAGGGCAACCTGAAGGAGCAACCCGATGTCTCTCGCATTGACGCGCAGTGAACTGATTCGCCCGCAGAACCTGATCGACGGAAAATGGGCCGGTGCCGCCGACGGCGCCCGCTTTGCCGTCACCAACCCGGCCACCGGCGAAACGATCGTCGAAGTCGCGAACAGCGGCGCCGCGGACGCGCGCGCCGCCACCGACGCCGCAGCCCGCGCGTTCCCCGCCTGGCGCGATAAGCTGCCGCGCGAGCGCGCCGAGATTCTGCGCCGCTGGCACGCGCTGATCGTCGCCAATACCGACGACCTCGCGAAGCTGATGTCGATGGAACAGGGCAAGCCGCTCGCGGAAAGCCGCGGCGAAGTGGCTTACGGCGCGTCGTACGTGGCGTGGTTCGCCGACGAAGCGACCCGCATCTACGGCGATCTGATTCCGCAGCAGCAGCGCGGCAAGCGCATGAGCGCGGTGAAGGAACCGGTCGGCGTGGTCGCGGCCATCACGCCGTGGAATTTCCCGCTGGCCATGATCGCCCGCAAGATCGCGCCCGCGCTCGCGGCCGGTTGCACCGTGGTCGCCAAACCCGCCGAAGACACGCCGCTCACCGCGCTCGCTCTCGCCGCGCTCGCGCAGGAAGCCGGTCTGCCGGACGGTGTGTTGAACATGCTGTCGGCCTCGCGTGAACAGGGCATTGCCGCGGTTGCCGATTGGCTCGCCGACGCGCGCGTGCGCAAGATCACGTTCACCGGCTCCACGCCGGTCGGCAAGCATCTCGCGCGTGAATCCGCGGGCACGCTCAAGAAGCTCTCGCTGGAATTGGGCGGCAACGCGCCCTTTATCGTATTCGACGACGCCGATCTCGACGCCGCCGTCACCGGTCTGATGGCGGCGAAATTCCGCAATGGCGGCCAGACCTGCGTGTGTCCGAACCGCGTGTATGTGCAGGCCGGCGTCTATGCGCGCTTTGCCGAGCTGCTCGCGCGACGCGTCGCCGCCTTGAAGGTTGCGCCCGCAACGGACCCGGACGCGCAGATCGGCCCGATGATCAACGAGCGCGCAATCGAGAAGATCGCCCGTCACGTGGAAGACGCCGTCAAACACGGAGCGAAAGTGCTGACCGGCGGCAAGCGCCTGACGGAACTCGGCCCGAACTACTACGCGCCGACCGTGCTGACGGACGCGCGCGACGACATGCTGGTCTGCTGCGAAGAAACCTTCGGCCCGGTTGCCCCGCTCTTCAGTTTCGACGACGAAGCCGAAGCGATCCGCCTCGCCAACGACACGCCGTTCGGCCTCGCCGCCTACTTCTACACGCAGGACGTGCGGCGTATCAACCGCGTGGCCGCACAGCTCGAAGCGGGGGTGATCGGCATCAATGAAGGCGCAGTGTCGAGCGAAGCGGCGCCGTTTGGTGGCGTGAAGGAATCGGGCTATGGCCGCGAAGGGTCGAAGTACGGGCTCGACGATTACATGTCGATCAAGTACCTGTGCCAAGGCGGGCTTGATTGACGAGCCGCTATCCCGCTGGCAACTGAACGCCTGACCTGCACACTCTGCCGCCTCGGCGCAGCGCCTTACATTCCAAAGAGGCGCTGTACCGAAGCGGCAGTTTTCATTCAATCGCTATTTGGCCAGCAAAGCCCGCTGATGCGCTTTCACCAGATCACCCATGCTGTTGAAGCGGAAGTCGATCTCCGGCTGTGAGCCCGGATCCATCGTCGCACCGAAGCCCTGCTTTGCGTGCCGGCGATAAATCCAGCAGGACGAGAGACCGAATTCGTTCGCCGGTTTGTGGTCGTGGAACAGGCTTTCGGCCGTGTGCAAAATCTTTTCCTTCCTGATGCCTCGCTCGCCCAGCTTTTCCAGCATGTACTCGAAATTGCGCGGCGACGGCTTGTATGACCCAATATCCTCGGCCGTGAAAATCGCGTCGAATTCGACCTGTAGTTTCGCGTTGCTATAAGCAAAGCTTTCGTTATCGACGTTCGACAGAATCACCAGCTTGTAATGCTGCTTCAGGTATTGCAACGACGCAGCGGAATCGTCGAACGCGGGCCAGTTTTGGATCGACTTGCCGTACGCCACGCAGTCGGCGAGCGTGTACGGCACCTGCCACTCTTCCGCAAGACGCTTGTAGACGATCGGCAGTAGCTCCTGATAACGCCGCCCCGGCGTGTATCTCTGCTGCGACGATTCGTGCCGCGCGTGTGCTTCGAGCACCTGGTCGCGCGTGAGTGGCGGTTCCACACGCGCGAGAAGCGTCCGCAAGCCTTCGAAAATGCCGGTTTCCCAGTCGATCAACGTTCCATAGCAGTCGAACGTCAGCGTATCGAAATCGGTCAATTGCATGCCGGTTCTCTCCTTGTTTCGCCGAATGTGAACACAGTGTAGAGCGATGGCCGCGCTTCTCCAAATCTCAGTTCCCCGAACAAACCGCCAACCCGCTCTCGTTGGAACCCACACGCGCAAGTGCCTACAACGGCCGCGCGTGCAATAGCGTAACCGTCATGCACACGATTCATGACGGGCATTTTTGGCCCGAATTTGACCGCGCTTTTTCACGGTCCTATCGTTCGACATGCCTGCCGGATTCGTCTCGCCGCTCCTGCCGATCAAAAAGGCGTGAGCGCGCGACCCTTCACCTCGTGACCCTCCCACTGCCATGAATTCTGACGCGACAGCTGTTCTGACACCCCTGCCCGCCATCCGGCCCACCAGCAAGGTTCGTCGCGCGGTGACGACCGCCGTGCTCGGTCAGGTTCTCGAATGGTACGACTTCTTCCTCTATGGCACCGCCGCCGCGCTCGTATTCGGCAAGCTGTTCTTTCCCGTTGGCAGCGATCCGCTGACCGGCACGATCGCTGCGTTCGGCGGCTTTACGGTGGGCTTCATCGCGCGGCCCATCGGCGGCGTGCTGTGCGGCCATATCGGCGACCGCTACGGCCGCAAGACGGTCATGATGCTGACGCTGCTCGTCATGGGCACGGCCACCGTGTGCATGGGTCTTCTGCCGACCTATCAGCAGATCGGCCTCGCGGCGCCCGTCATGCTGGTGCTGTTGCGCATTTTGCAAGGCCTCGCCGCAGGCGGCGAATGGAGCGGCAGCATTCTGCTGATTCACGAAAGCGCGCCCGCCTCCCGGCGCGGCGCGCTCGCGGCCTGGAGCCCGTGCGGCGCAGCGTTCGGCTTCGTGCTGTCCACCGCCGCGTTTCTGCTCGTGCAAACGCTCACGCCCGCCGACTTTCACAGCTGGGGCTGGCGCGTGCCGTTCCTCTGCAGCGCCGTGCTGGTTGCGCTCGGCCTGTGGATGCGCCGCTCCGTCGACGAAAGCGCGGAGTTCGCCGAGGTCAAGGCCACGCGCCGCGATGCCCGCATGCCGGTCGTCGAAGTGCTGCGCCAATGCCCGCGCCAGGTGTTGACCGTGTTCGGCCTGCGCTTCGGCGAAGGCGCGGCGTCGTACATCTTCTTCGCGTTCTCGATTGCGTATGGCCAGTTCATCGGCCTGAAATCGAGCTGGGTGTTAGGCGGCTTGACCGTGTCGATGTTGCTGATGATCCCCATGTCGCTGTTGATGGGGCGTCTCACGGACCGGATCGGCCGCAAGCCGGTCTATCTCGCCGGCGCCGTGGCGATGGTGCTGGTCGCCTATCCGTATTTCTCGCTGCTCGGCTCAGGCGTGCTGTGGAAAGTCATCACCGCGCTCGTACTCGCCAACAGCATCACGCTCGGCATTCTGGAAGGCGCACAGCCCGCGTTCATCAGCGAGTTGTTGCCGGTTCATCTGCGGTTTTCGGGGCTCGGTATCGGCCGCGAGATTTCGTCGGTACTCGGCGGCGGACTCTCGCCGATGGTCGCGACCGCGCTGCTCGCGCATTACCGCAGCGCCGCACCAGTGGCGATCTATCTCGTCGTGCTCGGATTGATCACGGTAGCCGCCACCTGCTTCGCACCGGAGACCTTTCCCAAAGCGCTGCGGCTCGAGGCGAAGGCCAAAGAGCATTCAGAGCGCGAAAGCGCTTGACGTCCCCGCCGACGCCAATTCGTCCGAACTCATTTACTCCATTTTCAAGCCGTCATCATGCAAAGCCTTCCGATGAGCAATGTTTCGACCTACGCTTACGAACCCAGGGCGCTCGATCATGCCGATCCGTATCCTGAGTACGCCGGCCCGATCACACTCGACGCGCTGATCAGCGAAATCGAGCGCCGCCGCGACGAGTTCGATCAACTCTCCCATGTCCCGCGCGACATGATCGCGAAGATGAAGCGCGCGGGCATCTTCCGCGCCAGCACGCCGCAACGCTTCGGCGGCGACGCGCTGCCACCGGCGCAATTTCTGCGGATGCTCGAACGCATTGCGATCGCCGACGGCTCCGCTGCCTGGGTGGCCGCGTTCGGCTCGGCGAATACGTATCTCGCCGCGTTACCGATCGAAACACAGGAGCAGATTTACGCCACCGGCCCCGACCAGGTTTTCTCGGGCGGCCTCTATCCGCCGCAACCCGCTGCCCAGGCGCCGGGTGGCTTCGTGGTGAGCGGGCAGTGGCGCTTCGCGAGCGGCTGCAAGGGCGCCGACTGGATCGGCGTCGGCATCGGCGGCACGCCCGCCAACTCCGGCGCGGCGGCCGCGGGCAAGCCGTTCACCGCGGTGTTTCCCGCGCATGAGGTCGAGATCGTCGAGAACTGGAACGTGGTCGGTATGCAGGGAACCGGCAGCCACGATCTGCGGCTCCAGGATAAATTCGTTGAGACGCCATGGACCTTCGTGCGCGGCGGCGCGGCGCTGATCGACGAACCGCTGTACCGCTACCCCGCCGTCGCCTATCAGGCGCAGGTGCACGCTGCCGTCAACATCGGTCTCGCGCGGGCGGCGCTCGATCTGTTGACAGGCATGTCCGGCTCGACCAAAACCACCACCGGCGCGCCGCGCCTCGCCGACCGCGGCTATTACCGCTCGGGCCTCGCGAAAGCGGAGGCCAACTGGCGCAGCGCCCGCGCGTTCTTCTACGAATCCGCCGAGGCCGCATGGCGGACGATCATCAACGGCGATGCCGTCTCGCAGGAGCAGGCGAATCTGTTGCGCCTGAGCGCGACGCACGCCGCGCAGATCGGCGCCGAAGTGGTCATGCAGGCGTATCAGATGGCGGGCGTCGCGGCGATCTATCGCGAGAACCGCCTGCAGCGTCTCGTGCGGGATTCGATCGTCGTGACACAACATGCGTTTCTGGGTGAAGGCACCTATGACGCCTCCGGCGCGCTGTTCGCGGGCGTGCCGCCAGTCACGCCTTTTCCGTAACACGGCGCGCCCGGCCTCCTGCCATGCAAAAGGAAATGAACGTGACGATCGAAGACACCAGAAAGCGTTTCCGCGACGCGATGGCGTGCCTGCCGGCCGCCGTCAACATCATCACCACGGATGGACCCGGCGGCCGCTGTGGCATCACTGCCAGCGCGGTGTGCTCGGTGACGGACGCGCCGCCGACCATGCTCGTCTGTATCAATCAAGCCAGCTACGTGCATGACGTACTGCATCGCAACCGCAGCGTGTGCATCAATGTGCTTGCCGCGGAGTGCCAGGAACTCGCGCGTGATTTTGCCGGCATGACGGCGTGCTCGATGGACGAGCGCTTCGGCCGTCACGCTTGGACCGTGGGCGAGTCGCCGGCACCGGTGCTGCAGGATGCGATTGCCAGTCTCGAAGGCGAGATCGTGGACATCAAGACGGTCGGCTCGCACTCGGTCATGTTCGCGCAGATCCGCCACGTTGCGCTGCGCTCGGACGGCGACGGGCTGATTTATTTCGGCCGGCAGTTTCATCGCTTGAGCAGGCCGCCAGCAACCGCGCCGCTTACCGCGCAAGCAACGAGGTGAACGTGGAAGTCTGCTTCTTTCTGATTGGCCACGGTGCGCCTGAGCGAGAAGCGCGGCCCCCCGAGCTGTCACGGCTCGAAGCGGCCTCGCGCGACACGGAGGGATTGCGCCGTCTCGCGATTCACGTGCCCGAGGAATCGGACGACTGCGATCCTTTGTCGACGACCGACACTTCCGCCCGCCCCCGCTGCGTGCTGCAATGGTATTTCGACGATCTCGAACCGCTTGAACACGCGCTGCAACCGTGGGGTGCGTTGCACGACGTGGTCGAAGGCGCTTCGACCACGGGTCTCGTCTTCACGCAGCAGGCCATGGCGGTCAGGCAGTTCGCCACGCCGAATCCGGGTGACCCCAGCGCTCGCGCCGAGCGCTGCACATACCTCGTCAGCTATGAAGGCGAAGCGCAGGACTTCAACGCGTGGCTCGCGCATTACCTCGCGCATCATCCGCCACTCATGGCGCAATTGCCCGGCATTCGCGAACTCGAAATCTACACGCGTCTGGATTACGGTTCGGGCCTCGAAGTGGCACGCGCCACGTCCATGCAACGCAACAAGGTGGTTTTCGACGATGCCGCGTCGCTGGCCGCGGCCCTCGCGTCGCCGGTTCGGGCCAGCATGAAGCAGGACTTCAACGCCTTCCCGCCGTACAGCGGCGCGACGCTGCATTTCCCTATGCGCAGCATTTACGGTAATCTGAAACCCAAATAAATACCCCTCCCTCGCCGCGATCCGAACGTCATGAGCAAGTCGCAACCCGGCATTACGGACTTGAACCTGCTGCGCGTGTTTCTGGCCATCTCCGATCTGCGCAGCCTGACCGCCGCCGGGGAACGTCTCGGACTCACGCAGCCTGCCGTCAGCCACGCGTTGCGCCGGCTGCGCGTGCTGTTCGACGACCGGCTCTTCGTTCGCACGCCCACCGGCATGATTCCAACCGACGCCGCCTTGCGCCTGCACGCGCCGCTCACGCAGGCGTTCGGGATCATCAACGACGCGGTCCAGCAAATCGCCAAGTTCGATCCGGCCACGGCGCAGCGCGTTTTTCGCGTGTCGATGTCGGATATGTCGGAGTTCTATTTCCTGCCGCCGCTTCTGTCGATGCTCGATCGCAACGCGCGCGGCATTCGCCTGGAAATTGCGAATGTCTCCGTCGACTCGGTGAGCTCGGCCATGCGCAGCGGCAAGATCGATCTCGCGCTCGGCTATGTGCCCGGCCTCGACCCCGGTTGCATAAGCAGAACGCTCTTCGTCGACGAACATGTGTGCGTGGTGCGCGCCGGTCACCCGCTGCGCAAACAGAAGCCGACCAAGGAAGATCTCGCGAGCCTGCGTTATGTGTATGCCAGCACCAATGCGACCGGTCACCGCATGGTCGAACAATGGCTGGAAGAATTGAATCTGCGCCGCGATATCGTGCTGCGCCTGCCGCATTTCGTGGTGGCGCCGGAGATCGTCCAGCATACCGACCTCGCCGTGATTTTCCCGCGGAGTATCGCGCAGCGTTTCAACCGCAATAAAGCCTTTCGCATCCTGCCTTTGCCGTTCGCGCTGCCGCCCATTGAAATTCAGGTTCACTCGCACTCGCAATTTTCGGCGGATCCGGGCATTGCCTGGCTGCTCGATGAAATCTACGGCATGTTCCATCGACCGGCGAGCAGCGCGCAAACGCCAGCCCTCGCACCGCGACGGGCGCGGAGAAAAGAATCGATATGAACGTCAGAGCCCTGCAGTGCTTCGTGATTCTCGTGGAGGAGCTCAACTTCAGCCGCGCCGCCGAACGCCTGCATATCGCGCAGCCCGCACTGAGCCAGCAGATCCGTTCGCTCGAAGAACGACTCGGCACGCAACTGGTCGATCGCGCGAGGCGTCCGCTGAGCCTGACCGAGGCGGGCCAGTATCTGTGCAGCGAGGCGCGACAAATACTCGGCACGCTGGAACAGATGACCCTCGTCGCGCAGGAAATCGGCGTAGGCCGGCGTGGCTGGCTGAGCATCGGCTTCACCCGCTCGTCGATGTACAGCGTTCTGCCGCCCGCGCTGAAAGCATTTCACGAGGCGTTTCCGCAGGTCGAACTCAAACTCTTCGAGATGCTCACCGAAGAACAGACCGATGCGCTGCGCGACATGCGTATTCACATCGGCATTGGCCGGCAGCCGCTGACGATTGAAGGTTGCACGTCGTATCCGCTGCTGCGCGAGCGCGTCATGGCCGCGCTCGAACCGGGGCATCCGCTTGCCGCGCACAAGAAAGTGCGCATTGCCGAACTCGCCGATACTCCGTTGATTCTGTATCCGAAGCATCAGAACGCCCAATTCAAACGCTCCGTGCAATCGCTCTATCGCGATGCGGGCATCACCCCGGTCGTCGCGCACGAGGCTTATGAAATCCAGACCGCGATTGCACTGGTGGCCGCGGGTCTGGGCGTGACCTTTATCGGCGAATCGGTGGCGCGGCACGGGCGCACTGATGTGGTTTTCCGCCACCTCACCGGACCCGGCTCGTCGTATCGCTCCACACTCGCAGCCACTTTCCGCACCGACGACCCTTCGCCTCATCTGCGAGCGTTTCTGGGTTGCCTTCCCGCGCCGCTCCCGGGCCCAGCACTATAAGCAATCAGTTATAGAAGCATAAGCAAGCGGTCTTGGACTCCCACCGCGCGCGTTCTTATCATTGGCTCACATATGATTAGAACGCAGCCACGGCTACGGCCGTCGCCGCAAGGTAGGAGACAGGATGGACGCGATCAACGAAGCCGTAACCATGCGAAAAGTCTACGGGCGCCTGATGCCCCTGCTCTTCGCGATGATGTTCTTCAACTATCTCGACCGGATCAATATCGGTTTCGCCGCGCTGGACATGAACAGGCAGCTCGGGTTCAGTCCGGCCGTGTTCGGGTTCGCGGGCAGCATCTTCTTCGTCGGGTACATGTTGCTGGAAGTGCCGAGCAACCTGTTGCTGCATCGCGTGGGCGCACGCCGCTGGATCGCGCGCATTCTCCTGACCTGGGGCGCGGTCGCCGCCGCCACGGCGTTCGTGTTCAACGATTCGAGCTTCTACGTGCTGCGCTTTCTGCTCGGCGTCATGGAAGCGGGTTTTCTGCCGGGCGTCGCCGTCTACCTGACGAAATGGTTTCCCGTGCGCTACCGCGCGCGTGCGGTGGGCGGCTATATCATCGCCGGTTCATTTTCCGCGGTGCTGGGCGGTCCCATTTCCACCGCGTTGATGACCTATGCGAACGGCATTCTCGGCTTGCAGGGCTGGCAATGGATGTTCATTCTCGAAGGCGTGCCGGCCATGCTGCTGGGCCTGCTGACGCTGCGCATCATGACCGAACGCCCCGCCGACGCCGACTGGCTGTCCGTCGACGAAAAGCGCTGGCTCGAATCGACGCTCGCCGCCGAGCGCGAAGCCGTGGGCGGTAACGCGCATTTCCCGCTGCTGCGCGTGGCGGGCGACATCCGCGTATGGAGTCTTGCTTGCCTGTTCGGTTGCGCGCTGGTTGGCATTTACGGCCTGTTTCTGTGGTTGCCGCAGATCGTCAAGAGCCTCGGCCACCTGACCAATCTCGAAGTCGGTTTTTTATCGGCCGCGCCACCTTTGCTCGGCGTGCTGGGCACGTTCCTCGTCAGCCGCAGTTCCGATCGCACCGGCGACCGCAAGAAGCACCTCGCATTCGTGTACGGCATGAGCGCGCTGGCCATTGCCGGCAGCGCCTACGCACCGAACCCCGTGATCGCTTATGGGCTGCTGTGCGTGACCGGTTTGTTCATCTATGCGGGCAACCCGCTGTTCTGGAGCCTCGCATCGTCGTTCAGGACCGGCGCGGCGGGCGCCGCGACGATCGCGCTGATCAACACCATCGCGCAATTCGGCGGCCTGGTCGGGCCGTGGAGCATCGGCCTCGTGCGCAGCGCAACCGGCAATTTCAAGCTGGCCTTGCTGACGATCGCGGCCTTTCTGGTTGTTGCGACGATCATCGCGCTGGTCATGCGGGTCACACCGGCGGAAGACAAAGCAACTTCCCTCGCCGCCGACCCCGCCCCGCGCGCCTGAAAGGCGGCACGGCCGGACGGAGCGATTGAACAGACAGCGGATCGAATCTGCGCGCACTGCGCATGCACGCGCAGCGACAACTCACAGGATTGGCACACCATGATCATCGATTGTCACGGTCATTACACGACCGCACCGAGCCAGCACGAAACCTGGCGCGCGCAGCAGATCGCCGCGCTCAAGGACGGCGGCACGCCGCCGCCACGGCCATCGATCACCGACGACGAGATTCGCGCGAGCATCGAAACCGGCCAGCTGCGGATCCAGCGCGAGCGCGGAACGGACCTCACGATCTTCTCGCCCCGCGCCGCCGGCATGGGCCATCACCTCGCCACCGCCCAGGCCAACGCGCTCTGGTCAAGCGAATGCAACGACCTTGTGCATCGCGTGTGCGAACTGTTTCCGCGCAACTTCGTCGGCGTGTGCCAATTGCCGCAGGCGCCGGGCGTGCCGCCCGCCAACTGCATCGCTGAATTGCGGCGCTGTGTCGAAGAGCTCGGCTTTATCGGCTGCAATCTGAATCCGGATCCGTCCGGCGGCCATTGGTCCGGTCTGCCGCTCACGGACCGCTCCTGGTATCCGCTCTACGAGGCGATGGTGGAACTCGACGTGCCGGCGATGATCCACGTCTCGTCGTCGTGCAATCCAAACTTCCATGCAACGGGCGCGCATTACATCAACGGCGACACGTCGGCGTTCATGCAATTGCTGCAGGGCGATCTGTTCGCCGACTTTCCCTCGCTGCGCTTCATCATCCCGCACGGCGGCGGCGCCGTGCCGTATCACTGGGGCCGCTATCGCGGACTCGCGCAGGACATGAAGCGTCCGCTGCTCAGCGAATACCTGCTGAACAACGTGTTCTTCGACACCTGCGTCTATCACCAGCCCGGCACCGAACTGCTCGCCAAGGTCATTCCGGTCGGCAACATCCTGTTCGCGTCGGAAACCATCGGCGCGGTACAGGGTATCGATCCGGAAACCGGCCACTATTACGACGACACCCGCCGCTATATCGACGCCATCGACTGGCTCAGCGACGCGGACCGCCAGCGTATATACGAAGACAACGCGCGCGCCGTGTATGCGCGGCTCTCGCGTCAACTCGATCGTCAACTCGATCGACAGCTCGCTACACCAGCAACTCAAGGGGCAACGGTATGAATCCAATCGGATGGCGCGAATACGAGTCCGCGCCGCAGGCGAGGCCGGCCACGCTAGACGCATTGCGTGAACTGGCCGTGTCGCTGCTGAGCGACAACATGGCGCGCGCGAGCGGCATGGTGGGCTTGCGGCCCTATCACCAACCGAGACCCATGGCAGGCACCGCCGTCACGGTCCACACCCGGCCAGGGGACAATCTCGCGATTCATCGCGCGTTCGACTTTTGCCGGCCCGGCGACGTGCTCGTGATCGACGGCGCGGGCGATCTCACGCAGGCGCTGATGGGCGAGATCATGGCCAGCTTCGCGGAAAGTCTCGGCGTTCAGGGTCTCGTGATCGACGGCGCGATCCGTGACGTCGGCGCGCTGCGTCAGCGCGATTTTCCGGTGTACGCGCGGGGCGTCACGCATCGTGGCCCGTACAAGAACGGACCGGGCGAAATCAACGTACCGGTCACGGTCGGTGGCATGGTCGTGCACCCTGGGGATATCATGGTCGGCGACGAAGATGGCTTGCTCGCCATCGCGCCCGCCGACGTGGAAGCGGTGATCGAAGGCGCGCGTCGCCAGCATGCGAAAGAAACAGCGGCGCTGAAGTCGATTGCCGACGGCAGATTCGACCGCTCGTGGGTCGTTCCGCACCGGGAACGAATGATGAACAACTGATTGTGGGCCACATGGCGCAATATCTGAACACGGCAACACTCCTCGAACTCGCGCGCAATGCGCAAACGCGCGCTACCGCGCCCTGCTCGTGCACGAAAACCCCGCTCGACGGCTGGCAATCGCAACCTTTGTCGCTCGATGAAACGCAGTTCGAGGAAATCGGCACGCTGTTGCCGGAGGACGATCCGGAGCCGACGTTCAGTGAGTATCTGCCGGGCAAAACCAGTTATTGGGCGGCGGACGCGCCTATCGCGCCGAAATACTTCCCGTATAACCGGTGCGCCGTGTGGCAATGCTCGTTGTGCGGGAGGCTTTATCTGCGTTACGTGGAAGGCGGCGGGTACTTCGTCGATCGCAGGATTCGTGCGGTGCGGGCGGCGCTGATCGAGGATGTGCCTCTGCCCGCGTGATGGTGGCGGCGAAACGCGAGGCGCGAGCCGCGAGCCGCGGCTCAATGCCCCGGCTTCAACGCCGCATACGCGCCAGGCGTGATGCCATAGGCGCGCTTGAACAACCGGTTCAAATGGCTCTGATCGTAAAAGCCCACCGCTGCCGCGGCCGTCGCCGCATTGTGGCCGGCAGCGAGCATCCGCTTCGCCGCCAGCAACCTCACCTGGGTCGCGTAGGCGTGCGGCGGCAAGCCAAATTCCTTGCAGAAAGCGCGTGTGAGGTAAAAACGGCTCAGCCCGACCAGTTCCGCCAGTTCGTCGACTGAGATATCACGCTCGTAATTGGCGGCGACATACTCGCGCACCTGCTCCATCTTGCGCGCTTCGCGCCGGGGCTCGACCGGCTCCTCACCGGAGCGCCCATAGCGTCCGACCAGTATGCCCATCGCGGCCCACCAGTTCGCCTGACGCTCCATCAGCGAGACAGCGCCCTGTTCATCCATGCTCGCGTGCGCCTTGACCAGCAAACCCGCGAGGTGCGGATCCTGATAAAGTCCCGGCGGAATCAGCAGCGGCTTGTCGGCGCGCGCATCGGGTGAGAACACCGCGCTCAGCGCGCCAAGCCCTTCCATGTCGAGATAGATCGCGCGATAAATCCATTCGCGGCCCTCCCAAACCTCACCGCTATGATATTCGCCCGGCCCGAACACCAGCACGCTGCCGGGTCCGGCAATCTCGCTGCCCGCGCGCGTATGGCATTGGCCCGCGCCGGCTTCCGTCATGACGATGACCAGTTCGTCGTGCAGATGGCGGTCGAACTTGTGATTGCCATAACGTGCGCTCGCAAGACACGCGCCGTCGAGCGCGCCGTCTCGCCAGCAGACCACTTCCGGCTCGCTCTTATCCGATGTCTCCATAGCACACGCTCCCTTCTGAACACCCATCAAACCAGCTCGATTCTGACACGACGATTGCGACGGCCTTTGTTTTCGATCTTCGCGATGCGAATGGGCCGCGACTGCGCGGTGTTGGTCAGATGCGTGCCGCCGCACGCCTGCCGGTCCAGATCGCCGATCTCGACGATACGCACGTTACCGTCCGGCGTCGGCGGCGGCGCCACCGAGAGGCTGCGGATCAGGCCTTGCGTTGCCTTGGCTTCGTCGGCGCTGACATAGTAGACGCGCACGTCCATCGCATTGCGGATCACTTCGTTGGCGGGCTCTTCCAGCAGACGCAGGGCGTCGTTATCCGCGTCGGGCAGATCGAAGTCCATGCGCGCGGTGCCGTCCGCGTTGATCTGCGCGCCGGTCACGAGCGCGCCGGCAAAGCGCTGATACACCAGTGCATTGAGAATATGCGTAGCGGTATGCAGTTGCGCGACGGTGGCGCGACGCGCCGCGTCGATGGCCACGTGCACGTTGCCGGCCAGCTCCAGCGGCTCGTCGAGCAGATGCCACAGCATATCGCCTTCCGCCGCGACGCCTGTGATGCGCACCGCGCCGTGCGCGTGCGTGAGCATGGCCGCGTCTGAGACCTGCCCGCCGCCGCCCGGATGCAGAGCGGATCGGCCCAGCACGACAGCGCCGGGCCGCGCCGCGATCACGGTCGTTTCGAAGTCCAGCAGGTCCGGCTGCTCATGGCAAAGATAGTGCGCCACCTTGATGTCCTCGCATGCATTGACTGAATATGGCAAGCATACCCAGTCCCGTGCGAGGCCGTCTTGGTTAAAAATGCCCTGGGAGGCGGCCATGCAAGGAGCGCCTTACCTCTCCAATTCGGCAAACAGCCAATCCTGAAAGCTGCGTAGCTTCGGCAAATCCGCACGCGACTTCAGCAGATTCAGCGTATAGCCGCTTACGCTGAGGCCGTCCGCGCCGAACGGCGCGACGAGGCGCCCGGTCTCCAGTTCGCGCTGTGCGAGCAGCAGGCTCTCCAGACACACGCCCAAGCCATCCACCGCGGCGCTCAACGCCATGAACGAGCGGTCGAAGCGCGGCCCGCGTCCAATATCGATCCGTGTCTTTCGATGCAAACGCATCCAGTCCCGCCAGCCGACCAGACAGCCTTCGCTATGGATCAGCGAGTGGTGCTGAAAGTCCTCGATGCTGCGCAGCGGATAGTCGCCGCTCATGAGCGCCGGCGCGCATAGCGGCACGATCGTCTCCGGCGGCAATTCCAGTACCAACGTGCCGGCCGGTTGCAGCTTGCGCGGACCATAGCGGATGTCGATATCGACCGCTTCCGAAATCAGATCCGCCGCTTCGGACGACGCATTCAAACGCACGTCGATATCCGGATGCGCCGCGCTGAAACGCGCGATGCGCGGCATCAGCCACTGGGTCGCAAAACTCGGCGTGCAATGAATCGTGAGGATGTCGCTCTTCGCCACGCGGCCGATCTCGCGCGTCGCCGCGTCGATACGCGCGAACGCCGAGGTGATCTCCTCTGCGTATTGCCGCCCCGAGTCCGTCAACAGCACCGTGCGATGCAGCCGATGAAACAGACGAATGCTCAATTGCTCTTCGAGCAGCTTGATTTGATGGCTGATCGCCGAAGGCGTCACGAACAGTTCTTCTGCTGCGAGCGCGAACGACGAAAGCCGCGCGGCCGCTTCGAACGCTTGTATCGACTTGAGTGTGACGCGATTGTGCATGGCAGCATCCACGTGAATTCAATTCATCCATCGGCCATCTTAATTCGTTTGAGCGCTGGTGGGCGGACGGTTACGCTTGTTATCACTGGCTGCGGCATCGATACAGCCCACGCAAACAAGGAGACGAGACAATGAACCTCAGAGAAGCCGCGCCCTTTCCCGAGCTCGCGGAGCACGCCTACCAGATCCGCCGCAACGCGCTGCGCATGGGCGAAGTACAAGGGCAAGGCTATATCGGCCAGGCGCTCGATATCGCCGACGTGCTGGCCGTCGCCTACTTCCGCGCCATGCGTTATCGCGCCGACGATCCCGACTGGGAAGGCCGCGACCGCTTCCTGCTCTCCAACGGCCACTACGCGATCGCCCTGTACGCGGCGCTGATCGAAGCCGGCATCATCGCCGACGAAGAACTGAAGACCTACGGCAGCGACGACAGCCGCCTGCCCATGTCCGGCATGGCGAGTTACACACCCGGCATGGAGATGTCCGGCGGCTCGCTCGGCCAGGGCTTGACGATTGCGGTGGGCCGCTGCCTGGGTCTGAAGCGCAAGGGTTCGGACGCCACCGTCTACACGCTGTTCTCGGACGGCGAACTCGACGAAGGCGCGGTATGGGAAGGGCTGATGTCCGCCGCGCACTGGAAACTCGACAACCTGATCGCCATGGTCGACGTCAACAACCAGCAGGCCGACGGACCGTCTTCAGCGGTCATGGCGTTCGAGCCGCTGGTCGAGAAACTGCAGGCATTCGGCTGGTTCGTGCAACGCGTGGACGGCAACGACCTCGCGGCGGTGGTCGCCGCGTTCGATGCGGCGCGCGCACATCCTGAAGCGCAACCGCGCATCATCGTCTGCGATACGCGTATGGGGTACGGCGTGCCGTTTCTCGAAGCACGCGAGAAGAACCACTTTATCCGCGTCGACGCGCACGAGTGGCAACTCGCGCTGCAGGCGCTCGAAGCCGGGAGAACCGTATGAGCGCCGCCGCACCGAAACCGCGCCTGAAAACCTCGGCGATGATCGCCTCGATCGCCGGTGAAGGCCAGATCACCCGCTCCGCACCATTCGGCCACGCGCTGGTGGAGCTCGCGCGCAACCGCCCCGAAGTGGTCGGCATGACCGCCGACCTCGGCAAATACACCGACCTCCATCTGTTCGCGAAGGAATACCCCGAGCGTTTCTATCAGATGGGCATGGCCGAGCAACTGCTGATGGGCGCGGCCGCCGGCATGGCGCACGAAGGCGCGCAGCCGTTCGTCACTACGTATGCGGTGTTCGCCGCGCGCCGCGCTTACGACTTCATCCACCAGGCGATCGCCGAGGACAACCTCGACGTCAAGATGGTGTGCGCGCTGCCCGGCCTCACGACCGGCTACGGTCCGAGCCACCAGGCGGCCGAAGACCTCGCTCTCTTTCGCGCGATGCCGAACCTCACGGTGATCGACCCGTGCGACGCGCTCGAAATCGAACAGATGGTGCCGGCGATCGCCGACCATCGCGGCCCGGTGTACGCACGGCTGTTGCGCGGCAACGTGCCGGTCGTGCTCGACGAATACGATTACCAGTTCCAACTCGGCAAAGCGAAGCTGCTGCGCGACGGCGCCGAAGTGCTGATCATCTCGTCCGGGATCATGACGATGCGCGCACTCGAAACGGCCAAGGCGCTCGCCGCCGATCGCATCGACGTGGGCGTGCTGCACGTGCCGACCATCAAGCCGCTCGACGCGGTCACGCTGCTGCGCGAAGCGCGCCGGCCGGGGCGCCTCGTGATCGTGGCGGAGAACCATACGGTGATCGGCGGACTCGGCGAGGCGGTGGCCACCGTGCTGCTGACCAACGGCGTCACGCCGCCCTTCCGCCAGATCGGCCTGCCCGACGCCTTTCTCGATGCCGGCGCGCTGCCGACGCTACACGATCGCTACGGTATTTCGACCGAGGCGATGTGCGACACGATCAAGGGCTGGCTGCGCTAGGCGTCGATTTGATCGGCACAAGCAAGCGTATTAACCGATAGCAAAGAAAGCAGCAAACCATAAGCATCACATTCAGGAGATCCGCATCATGTCAGAGTCACGTCTTCTCGACGGCAAGGTCGCCGTCATTTCCGGCGGCGCGTCGCCGCGCGGCATCGGCATGGCGACCGCCCGCAAATTCGCCGCTCATGGCGCGCGTATCGCCATTTTCGATCTGGACGAAAAGGCCGCAATCGAAGCCGCCGCTTCGATCGGGCCGGAGCATCGCGGCTATGCGTGCAACGTCACCGATCGCGGCGCATGCCAGGCCGCCGTCGAGCGCACCGTCGCCGATTTCGGTTCGATCGATATCCTGATCAATAACGCCGGTATCACCCAGGCGGCCAAGCTGCTCGACATCGACCCGGAGAGCTGGGATCGCATTCTCGACGTCAACCTGCGCGGCGTGCTGTATCTGTCGCAAGCGGTCGTGCCACAAATGAAGAAACAGAAGAGCGGCTCGATTGGCTGCATGTCGTCGGTGTCGGCGCAGCGCGGCGGCGGCATTCTCGGCGGCCCGCATTACTCGGCGGCCAAAGCCGGAGTACTCGGTCTCGCGAAAGCGATGGCGCGCGAACTCGGCAACGACGGCATCCGCGTGAACTGCGTGACCCCGGGCCTGATCCAGACCGACATCAACGCCGGCAAGATCAGCGACGACAAGCGCGTCGAGATTCTCGCGGGCATTCCGTTGAATCGCCTCGGCGTACCCGACGACGTGGCCGGCGCATTCCTGTTCCTCGCGTCGGACCTGTCGTCGTATATCACCGGCGCGGTGATCGACGTGAACGGCGGGATGCTCATTCACGGCTGATCCGTCCCGGCAGGACGGGCCGTCTGGCGGGAAGCCGGCGGCGGCGATGGAGACCTTGCAGTAGACAGCAAACGGGCGCGGCGCGCGACACGTGCAGCCGCCGCGCTCGAGATTCCAGCATAACCATAACGACACGCCATATTGGAGGAAGACACCATGACTACCCGTTCGAACGCCCCGCAGGGCATCAGCCGCCGCACCTTTCTGAAAGCCGGCGCCACCTTGTCCGCAACCGTGCCTTTGTGGAGCGTCTCGCGACGCGCCATGGCCGCGCCCGAGTTTTCGTACAAGCTCGCCACCGGCCAGGATCCGACTCATCCGGTGAATATCCGCGCCCAGGAGGCGATCAATCACATTCGTGAAGCGACCAACGGCCGCCTCGATATCAAGCTGTTTCCGCAGAACCAGCTCGGCTCCGACACCGACCTGCTTTCTCAAGTGCGCAATGGCGGCGTGGAGTTCTTCAACCAGGCGTCGTCGATTCTCGCGACCCTCACGCCGGCTGCGGGCATCGTCAACACCGGTTTCGCGTTCAAGGACTACGACGCGGTGTGGAAAGCGATGGACGGCGATCTCGGCAATTACATTCGCGCGCAGATCGCCAAGTCCGGCATCGTGTCGGTCAGCAAGGTGTGGGACAACGGCTTCCGGCAGATCAGTTCGTCCACCCGTGCGCTGCGTGCGCCCGCCGATCTGAAGGGCTTCAAGATCCGCGTGCCGCAGGCGCCGATGCTGACGTCGCTCTTCAAGGCGCTCGATGCGGGCCCGGCGCCGATCAACTTCAACGAACTGTATTCGGCCTTGCAAACCGGCGTGGTGGAAGGCCAGGAGAATCCACTGCCGATCATCGCCACCGCCAAGCTCTATGAAGTGCAGAAGTACATCAGCCTCACGTCGCATGTGTGGGACGGTTACTGGATTCTCGGCAACCGCGCCGCGTGGGAACGGCTGCCGGCGGATATCCGCACTATCGTCACGCGCGAATTCGAAAAGGCCGCGATGCTGCAACGCGCGGACATCGCCAAGCTGAGCAGTTCGCTGCGCGACGATCTGAAAACCAAGGGCATTACTTTCATCGACGTGGATCGCGAGTCATTCCGCGGCGCGCTGGCCAAGACGAGCTTCTACCACGACTGGAAGAGCAAATACGGCGACGAAGCCTGGAGCCTGCTGGAGAAGTCCGTCGGAAAACTGGGGTGATGCGATGATCTCGATCTCTTATTCGCACGAGCGGCAGCACCGTTTCGCCTGTGCGCTCGATTCCGCGCTCGGGCATCTGGTGGAGATACCCGCTGCCCTGCTGGTGCTCGCGGAAATCGCCGTGCTGCTCGCGGGGGTGACGAGCCGCTATCTGCTGCACTCGCCGCTCGTGTGGTCCGACGAACTCGCCTCGATGCTGTTCCTCTGGCTCGCCATGCTCGGCGCCGTGATCGCCTTGCGGCGCGGCGAGCATATGCGGATGACGGCGCTGGTCGGCATGGCGCCGCCGGGCGTGCGCGCATTTCTCGACGTGGTGGCGATCGCCGCGCCGATCGCGTTTCTCGCGATGGTGATCGGCCCGGCGATCAGCTTCGCGCAGGACGAGTCGTTCATCACCACACCCGCGCTCGAACTGTCGAACTCGTGGCGCGCCGCCGCGTTGCCGATCGGCTCGGCGCTGATGCTGCTGGTCGCGGTGGTGCGGCTCGCGCGGCTCGGCAACTGGCGTCTCGTGCTGGGCGCGCTCGCGACGGTCGGCGCGCTGGTCGGCATCTTCATCGCGCTCGGGCCGGTGTTGCGCGACCTCGGCAATGTGAACCTGCTGATCTTCTTCGTCGGCCTCGTGGCGCTCGGCGTGCTGAGCGGCGTGCCGATCGCGTTTTCGTTCGGACTCGCCACCTTCGGCTATCTCGCGCTGACCACCAACACGCCGATGCCGGTCGTCGTGGGCCGGATGGACGAAGGCATGTCGCATCTGATCCTGCTCTCCGTGCCGCTCTTCGTGTTCCTCGGCCAGTTGATCGAAATGACCGGCATGGCCGCGGCGATGATCGCGTTTCTCGCGAGCCTGCTGGGTCACGTGCGCGGCGGTCTCTCTTACGTGCTGGTCGGCGCCATGTATCTGGTGTCCGGCATCTCGGGATCGAAAGCCGCCGATATGGCGGCGGTCGCGCCGGTGCTGTTTCCGGAGATGAAAGCGCGCGGCGCGAAACCGGGCGATCTGGTGGCGCTGCTCGCCGCGACCGGTGCGCAGACCGAGACGATTCCACCGAGCCTCGTGCTGATCACGCTCGGCTCGGTGACCGGCGTGTCGATCTCGGCGCTCTTCACGGGCGGCATGCTGCCGGGCATCGTGCTGGCGATTACGTTGTGCATCGTCGTGCAGTGGCGTTATCGGCGCGAGGACATGTCGAACGTCAAACGTGCAACGCGCGGCGAGATTCTGCGCAAACTGGTGATCGCGTTTCCGGCGCTCGCGCTGCCGTTCGTGATTCGCGCGGCGGTGGTCGAAGGCATCGCGACGGCGACCGAAGTTTCCACCATCGGCATTGCTTATGCGGTGCTGGCCGGCTTGCTGATCTATCGCCGTTTCGAGTGGCAGCGGCTCAAGCCCATGCTAATCGATACCGCCACGCTGTCCGGCGCGATCCTGCTGATCATCGGCTCGGCCACCGCCATGGCGTGGGCGTTGACGCAATCCGGCTTCTCGGGCCAACTCGCGCAGACCCTGGGCGCATTGCCGGGCGGCGCGGCGATGTTCATGGCGGCCTCGATCTGCGTGTTCGTGATTCTCGGCAGCGTGCTCGAAGGCATTCCGGCCATCGTGCTGTTCGGCCCGCTGATGTTCCCGATCGCGCGCGCCATGCATATCCACGACGTGCATTACGCAATGGTCGTGATTCTCTCGATGGGCGTGGGCCTGTTCGCGCCGCCGTTCGGCGTGGGCTACTACTCTGCTTGCGCGGTGAGCCGCATCCATCCCGACGAAGGTATGAAACCGATTCTCGGTTACATCGCCGCGTTGATGGTCGGCCTGATCATCGTGGCCGCCGTGCCGTGGATTTCGACGGGGTTCCTGCATTGAGCCGTTGATCCCCTGAAGCGCGAGGCATGCGCCGCGCTGCCTCGCGCGATGTTCTTCAGCACGCTTTTTTCGCCTGCTTCTTCGGGCCGCTTATTTGGGCCGCTTATTTGGGCCGCTTATTTGGGCCGCTTATTTGGGCCGCTTATTTGGGCTGCCTGATCAGGCCGCTCATTTGGGTCGCTTCGTCCAAGTTATCTATTGCCGCCCGCTGCACGTAACGCAGCGGCGTAGAGGAGCCTTTTGCCATGTCCACCACCGAAGCCACGTCTGCCGCACCGAACACCGCGCTTCCATCACTCACGCCGCTGTCGCGCGCCGCTCCCGCTGTCGCTCAGCCCGCGCCCTTGCCGTTGGCCGACGCGATCCGCTTCCTTTCCATCGACGCGATTCTGCGTGCCGGCGAAGGCCATCAGGGCGTGCCGCTCGGCATGGCCGAAATCGCGACCGCGCTGTTCACCCGCCACCTGAAATTCAATCCCGCCGATCCGACCTGGCCCGATCGCGACCGCTTCGTGCTGTCGAACGGTCACGGCTCGCTGCTGCTCTACTCGCTGCTGTATCTCACCGGCTATGACGCCATCGGTCTCGAGCAGATCAAGACCTTCCGCGAACTCGGCTCCCATTGCGCGGGCCACCCCGAGTACGAACCGGCGCACGGTATCGAGGCCACCACCGGCCCGCTCGGCCAGGGCATTGCCAACGCGTTCGGCATGGCCATTGCCGAAGCGTATCTCGCGGCGAAGTTCGGCAGCGAGCTCGTCGACCACTACACGTATGCATTCGTCGGTGACGGCTGTCTGCAGGAAGGCATCGGCCAGGAAATGATTTCGCTCGCCGGGCATCTGCAACTGGGCAAGCTGATTCTCTGCTGGGACGACAACCAGATCACCGACGACGGCAGCACTTCCCTTTCCATCAGCGAGGACGTCTGCGCGCGCTTTCGCGTGGGCGGCTGGCAGGTCATCGAAGTCGACGGGCACGATCTCGAAGCCGTGTCGGCGGCGCTGACGATCGCCCGCTCGGACCCGCGACCTTCGATGATCGCGTGCAAAACCGTGATCGGCCGCGGCATTGCGCGTTTGCAAGGACAGCGTGGCGGCCACAGCGGCAAGCTGTTCCAGACAGACGCGGACGCGGCGCGCGACACCCGTGGCTGGCCGCACGCGCCGTTCGAGATACCCGCGGAGACTCTCGCAGCATGGCGAGCGGCAGGACGGCGTAGCGACCCTCAGTATTACGCATGGCACGAACGTCTCGCCGCGCTGCCCGCCGCAGAGCAGGACGAGTTCGAACGGGTCCTGTCGGGCCACCTGCCGCAAGGCTGGCGCGACGTGCTCGACGACTACCGCAAACGCGCCGTGGAGCGCGGAGAACCGCAACCCGGCATCACCGTCTCGGGCGAAATCAGCGATCTGCTCGCGCCGCTGTTGCCGGAACGCATGGTCGGCTGCGCCGATCTCGAAGCGCCCACGGGCCACAAGCGTCAGTTGCATGCGTTTACTGCCGAGGACCATAGCGGCGCCTACGTTCACTGCGGCGTGCGCGAACACGTGATGGGCGCGATGGCCAACGGCATGGCGGCGCACGGCGGCGTGATCGCGACGAGCGTGACATATCTAGCGTTCGCCGACTATCAGCGGCCGGCCATGCGCATGGCGGCGCTGATGGGCCTGCCGGTGCACTTCGTGTTCAGCCATGATTCGATTGGCGTCGGCAAGAATGGGCCGACGCATCAGCCCGTCGAAATTCTCGCCTCGCTGCGCGCAATGCCGAACATGCGCGTGTTGCGTCCCGCCGATGCCGTCGAGGCCGCCGAGTGCTGGGCGCTCGCACTCGAACATCGGCGCGGGCCGAGCACACTGGTGTTCGCGCGCCAGGCGCTGCCGCTGGTGCGCACGGCACATAGCGCCGCGCCGTTGTCGCAACGCGGCGCTTACGTGCTGGCCGAGGCCGAAGGCGGAGCGCGCGCCGTGACGCTGCTCGCAACCGGCTCCGAAGTCGCGTTGGCCTTGCAGGCGCGTGGTCAATTGCAGGACGAAGGCATCGCGACCGCCGTGGTGTCCATGCCGTGCTGGGAGATTTTCGACGAACAGGACGACGCCTATCGTGCCGCCGTGCTCGGTCCGGGCACCGTGCGGATCGGCGTGGAAGCGGCATTGCGTTTCGGCTGGGACCGTTATCTCGGCGAGCGCGGCGGCTTTGTCGGCATGACGGGCTTCGGTGCGTCCGCCTCGGCCGAGACGCTGTACGAGCATTTCGGCATCACCGCGCAGCATATCGTCGCTGAAGCGAAGCGGCATCTGTAAATCATCGGATACCTAATCATGCATAAGATCGTTTTTCTGGACCGCACGACCCTCGCGCCGCAGATCGTGCTGCGCGAGCCGCGCTTCGAGCATCAGTTGATCGAGCACGATCGCACTACGCCGGATCAATTGCTCAAGCGGCTCGCCGGCGCGTCGATTGTGATCACCAACAAGGTCGCGCTGACGAGTGAAGTGCTGGAGCAATTGCCGGAGCTGAAACTCATCGCGGTGGCGGCGACCGGCACGGACTGCGTCGACAAGGCCGCCGCTCAGCGGCTCGGCATTGCAGTGAGCAATATTCGCGGCTATGCGATCAACACTGTGCCAGAGCACACGTTCGCGCTGATCCTCGCGCTGCGGCGCAATCTGGTCGCCTATCGCGACGACGTGCTCGCCGGCGAGTGGCAAAAATCCGGGCAGTTCTGTTTCTTCACGCACGCGATTCACGATCTGGCCGGCGCGCGGCTAGGCATCATCGGCGAAGGGGTGCTTGGGCAGCGCGTGGCGGAGTTGGGCAAGGCATTCGGCATGCAGCCGATGTTCGCCGCGCACAAAGGACGCGAAGGGCTCGGTCCGCTTTACACGCCATGGGACGAAGTGCTCGCGACCAGCGACATCATCACCGTGCACAGCCCGCTCACGCCGCACACGCGCAACATGCTCGCCATGCCCGAGTTTCGCGCGATGAAGCGCCGGCCGTTGATCATCAACACGGCGCGCGGCGGCCTCGTGGATGAAGCCGCGCTCGTGCAGGCGCTCGACGAAGGTCTGATCAGCGGCGCGGGCTTCGACGTGACCGCGGGCGAGCCGCCCGCCGACGATAATCCGTTGTTGCGCGCGGCCAACCGGCCCAACGTGATCCTGACGCCGCATGTGGCATGGGCGTCGGACGAGGCGCAGCAGAGCCTCGCCAATCAGTTGATGGACAACATCGAGAACTTTGTCAGCGGTGCGCCGACGAATCTGGTGAGCGGCGCTTATTGAGCCACGGCCCAGCCATTGCCGAGTCGCTGCCGCGCCACAGCCGCGCCGCCGACTCATCGCGCGGCGCGGCTAATGACATCAGACGCCGCCTCAACCCTGGCGGAAAATCGGCGCGCCCCACGGTGCGCCGGTCGTGCCGCCATCCACGACGATCTCCGCACCCGTCATTCCCGACGCATCGTCGGAAGCGAGGAACAGCACCGCCGCCGCGACTTCTTCCGGCGCGGCGAGACGCGCCATCGGCACGCGCGGCGCAAGGGCCTGTTCGGTTCCGTCGAGCGTCGCGCCCGCGCGTGCGCCACGCGTCCAGATCGGCGTGCGCGTGCCGCCTGGGATCACGGTATTCACGCGAATACCGCGCTGCACCAACTCCGACGCGAACACCTTCGCCATGCCCGTGATGCCGGCCTTGGTGGCCGAATAAGCCGCCGAGCCCGGTGAGCCTAGTTCGCGCATTACCGAGCCGTTCAACACGACCGCGCCACCCTCGCTCATCAACGGCAGTGCGGCTTGCACCGTCAGGAAGACCGCCGTCAGATTGGTGCGAAGAATGGCCTCGAACGCCGCGGCCGTGGTGCCGCCGAGCGGCGTGGGCCCGGAGATGCCGGCATTCGCGAACACGATATCCAGCGACCCGAATTTGCTCTTGATCTGTTCGAACAACGCGCCGATTTCCGCTTCGTCGTCCAGGTTGGCCTTTACGCCCAGCGCGTTTTCGCCGAGTTCGGACACGGCCTGATCCAGCTTCGCGCTATCGCGGCCGGTGATCACCACGCGGGCGCCTTCGGCAATCAGCCGCTTCGCCGTGACGAAACCAATGCCGCTGTTGCCACCGGTCACCAACGCTGTTTTTCCGTTGAATCGCATCATCTCTCTCCTTGATTGCGCCGCCGAAGCGCCGGAAAGCCCGGTCGCGCGACGCCTGTAACAGTCGAGCGGCCAAAAAGCCGCCGCATACGGACATCCGCGAAAGACGCCCTCGCCCAACAATCTGCATGTTGATCATCATGCACATTTTCAGTATTATGCTCGTCATGCAAATTGTCAAGAGGGGTGACGGAGATGGGCTACTCGCAGGCGCAAAAAGCAGAAAGCCGGCAGCGTGTGCTGGAAACAGCGGCACAGCAGATCCGGGAAGACGGGATCGAGGCGCTCGGGGTGGCAGACTGCATGCGGCGCGCGGGGCTCACCCATGGCGCGTTCTACGGCCACTTCGAGTCGCGTGACGCGCTGATCGTCGAGGCGCTGGAATATGCGGTCGCACAGAGCGAGAAGCGCATCGCCGCGACACTCGCGGCGGCGAACGGCAACGGGTCCGCAAAGAAAGAACCACTGCAGACGATCGCCGAGATGTTCCTCAGCGAGAAACACATCAGGAATCCGGGTAACGGCTGCGCGCTGTGCGCGCTTGCCGGCGAGGCGCGGCACGCGGCACCGGAAGTTCGCGAGAGTCTGACGCAATACGTGCACAAGCTGGCAGCACGCATCGCGCAGACGTTGGCGGGCCATAGCGAGAGCCTCGCGCTCGGCATTGTCGCGACCATCGTCGGCGCGGTGACGCTCGCGCGTGCCGTCGACGACCCCGAACTCGCCAGATCGATTCTCGCCGGCTCGCTCGATCTGATCGTCGCGCAAGGCGGAGACGCTTAGTCGAGCACCTTGGCGGCTCCGGCCAGCAAGCGCCACGCCGAAGCCGCTTTCTCAACGCATGGGCGTGCTTATGCGCTGGCGTTCGATGTTTAGCTGAAACAGTCAGTTCGCACAGCGCGGGGTCGTTGCTAGGATGGTCGATTGGCCTTCCCTTCAGACTCGACTCAAGGACTATGAATCATGGCGCTGCTCAACAGACGGGCTTTCATTCGCGTCGCGCTGGCTTCCTCGCTTACCACGCTCGCGGCGCGCGGCTACGCGCAAACATCGGCCACGAATGGCGAGCCGGTCGCGCTGCGGATCGGCTATCAGAAGTCGTCGACATTGATCACGCTGCTCAAGGCGCGTGGGTCGCTCGACAAAGCGCTTGCGCCGTTGGGGGTGCGCGTTTCCTGGAATGAGTTTTCGAGCGGCCTGCCCTTGACCGAAGCACTCAATGTCGAGGCCGTCGATTTCAGCGCGGACGTTGCCGACACGGTCCCGATCTTCGCTCAAGCCGCGCATGCGCGCTTCGTCTATGTCGCGCAGGAAGCGCCTTCACCGGCGGCCCAGGCGATCATCGTCAAACAGGACAGCGCGCTGCGCACGCTCGCCGATCTCAAGGGCAAGCGCATTGCCGTGACCAAAGCCGCCGGCAGCCACTACCTGTTGCTTGCGGCGCTTATCAAGGCGGGCCTCGCGCCCGCCGATGTTCGAATCAGCTACCTCACGCCGGCCGACGGCCGCGCGGCCTTCGAGCGCGACAGCGTCGATGCATGGGTCACGTGGGATCCGTACGTGGCATCCGTCGACCGCGACGCCGGCGTACGCATTCTCGCGGACGGCAAGGGACTCGCGTCGTACCAGCGCTACTACCTCGCGTCGAACCGGTTCGCGGCGGCCCATCCCGAAGTCATCCAGATCGTATTCGATCAGTTGACCCAGGCAGGCGATTGGCTGCGCGCACATCCTCAGGAAGCAGCGCAAACACTCGCGCCGATCTGGGGGCTCGACGCCGCCACGATCGAACGCGCGAATGGCCGCCGCAGTTATCTGGTGCGCCCCGTTCTTGCACAGAATTTCGGTGAGCAGCAAAAGATCGCGGATACGTTCTTCCAGGCCGGCTTGTTGCCCGCCAAAGTCGAGACCGCACAGGCGCAACGTTGGGACTTCGGCGCGAAACGCGGAGAGCCGGCAGGCAGTTGATGAACCAGTTGATAGCCCAACTGACGGGGGGTGTCAAAACAGTGTCAATACGTGTGGAGAAAACCGAATAAATCGCATTGCAAAACGCCCGCGCAGAATGTTTTTTGGCGGTCGATTATCATGGTTCGATCATCTCACTCGAACGACTCGGTGTTGGATATGACGAATACAGGCAAGGCGTTGATAATCGCGCTGGTTCTGGTGGACGTGGGATTCATCTCTTACCAGCTTCTCCCTAAAGGCAATCACTCCGAAGCCGCGCCAGACACGGTGACGGCCAATTCGGTCACGGCGTCGGCAGCCGGTTCGCGAGTGGACGGCACGCACGTGAGCGCGGGCAATGTGGTGTCCACTTCGCCATCTGCGAATAGCACGGGCGAGATCACGGCCGCGCCGCAGCCAGTCAAACCGGCTCCCATCGCCAATGACGCGCAAGCGCGGCCGCAAACATCGCGGCATAAACAGCCAGGCCGCGCGTTGGCACCGGCGGATGCGCGCGAGTCCGTCGCCGCGAAAGCAGATACCGCGCAGCCGGTTGCCCATGCGCGCGCCGACCTGACCCGGCACGGCTCGAATGCCGTCGCGGCGGCCATGACGGAACAGCTCGTCAAGGAATCGTCCAAACCCGACCCGTCGTTGCCGATGCCGCCGCAAACGCAGGCGCAGACGCAAACGCAGACTCAATCCGCGCCGGTCGGCCAGGATCACCACGGCTCGAACCCCGTTGGCGCCGCGATGACGCAGGCACTGGTGCGGGAATCCGCCCGGGTCAATCCAGCTTCTTCGCAAACGCCGTCGACAACACCGGCTGGTACGCAGTAAGACTGCAGTCCGAAACACTTTTGACGCTCGCGTGCCTCCACGCGGCGTCCCCGGCTGCCACGGCTCAATGCGCCAGAAAGTCCACCACCATGCGGTTGAATTTTTCCGCATGCTCCCACTGCGCCCAGTGGCCGCAGCGGCTGAAAATATGCATTTCGGCGTTCTGCATGCCGGCAACCAGACGCAAACCCACATCCATCGGCACGAAACGATCGTCGCGCCCCCAGATCACGAGCGTCGGCGCCGCAATCTCGCCAAGACGCGGTCCGAAGTCGTTGAACTGCTTCGGATTGGCCGCGAGACTCTTCACAAAGTTTTCCAGATGATCGCGGCGCGCCAGCATATTGTGGAGCCGCGCCTGCATCAGATCGTCGGTCAACGCTTTGGTGTCGAACACGAAGACGTTCATCATCCGTTTCAGGTTTTCGATCGTCGGTTCGCGATAGAGGCCTTGCAGCAGCTTGATGCCTTCCGTCGGCATCGGCACGAACTGACTGGGGCCACCGGTTCCGCCACCCATCAACACCAGTTTGCCGACACGCTGTGGATTGGCGAGCGCGAACGCGACGGCGCTATGGCCGCCCATCGAATTACCGATGATGTGCGCGCGTTCAATGTCGAGCGAATCGAGCAAACCCTTCAGCGAACGCGCGTTGAGTTCGGAGCGCGAGCCGTCGCACACAACCGGGTCGCTTTTGCTCCAGCCCAGGCAGTCCATCAGGATGACCCGATAACCCGCGGCGACGAGCGGTTCGACATTCCGGTTGAAGTTCGCCCAGCCGCTCGCACCCGGGCCCGAGCCATGCAGCATCACCACCGTTTCGGCGCCCTGCCCGGCGTCGTTGTAGTGCAACTGCACTTCCCGCTCGCCTTCCTTGATACGCACGAATTGGCTGGTCGATGCTTCGGTGATTGCCGATACATTCGAGGTCATGTTGCTTTCCTTGATCTGAAGAGAGTTGATTGACCGCGCACGTCGCACAGTCGCGCGCGGATTGCATTGGCGGCGCTATTGAAGCGATGAGCGTTATTGCGCGGTAGCCGGCGCATAAACCGGCGCGGACTTGCCGACGACGAGCCACGCCGCGACCGCCGCAACGGCGATCAGCGGAATGCTCGCGCTCAGCAACACGGAGGCGCTCTGGCCGATCGCGAGCAGTTGCCCGGCGATCAAAGGCCCGAGAATCGAGCCCATGCGCCCCACCGCGACCGCGGCGCCCACGCCGGTGCCGCGCACCTGTGTCGGATAGATGCTGCTCGCGAGCGCATACAACACCGACTGTCCACCGACCAGAAACAGGCCCGCGAGCAAGCCGCCGCACGCCATCGATACGCCACCGCTTGCCGCCACGAGCGCGGCCAGCGCCGCGGCGATGCCCAGATACATGCCGGTCACGGTGCGGCGCTTGCCGATGCGATCCATCAGGCTTGCGATCACGATGGCCCCAATGCCGCCGCCGATGTTGAACATCATCTGCACGACGCTCGATTGCACGCGCGAGAGTCCGCGGCTCAGCACGAGCGACGGCAGCCAGTTGATCAGGAAGTACAGCACGATCAACGTGCCCAGGTAGCTGATCCACAATGCGACTGTCGTGCCGGCCCGCCCTTCCTTCCACAATGCCTGCGCGATGTCGGACGGTGCCTCGCCCACTCCACGCGCGCCGGCCACTCCCGAGCGCGCGGCGACGAAATGCGCCGACTCGCGCATGAAGATCGCCAGCAACGGCAACACGAGCAGCGGCCCAACCCCGCCGACATAGAAGATATGCCGCCAGCTCTCATCGCCCGGACTCACGATGCCGATCACCGCCGCGAGCGCCGCACCGAACGGCATGCCGCAATACATCGCGCCGACTGCGGTGTTGCGTTGATCCGGCGACGCCGCTTCGGCGCACAACGCGATCAGGTTCGGCATCGCGGCGCCAAGCCCGAGCCCGGTGAGAAAACGCGCGGCCAACAGGCTGTTCAAGTCCCACACCTGCGTAGTGGCAATCGAAAACAGGCCGAACAGCGCGACCGACAGCATCAGCACGCGCTTGCGGCCGAGCTTGTCGGCGAGCCTGCCGCCGATCGCCGCGCCGGGCAGCAGGCCGAGCGCGCCGATGCTGAATGCCCAGCCCATCTGCGCGACCGCGAGATGGAACTCGCGAGCCATGCGTGGCGCCGCAACGCCGGTCGATTGCAGATCCAGCCCTTCCAGCAATGCGACGATCAGGCATAAGCCGATCGTGACGGCGCCGGTGGCGCGAGTGTTGTTTGATCGCTGCATGAAAAGTCTCCAATGTGTTGTCAGCATCGCTCTTGGCGGCGATAACGCTGGGTTGAGGTCGGCGGCGCAGACGGCCGCCATGCTTCCAGACAAATGCGCTAGACGCCGGCTGCGCGCTTCAGGTCCAGCGCCACGTCGACGATCATGTCTTCCTGGCCGCCGACCATGCGCCGCTTGCCCAGTTCGACCAGAATGTCGACGGCTTTCAGGCCGTACTTCTTCGCGGCCACTTCGGAGTGCCGCAGAAAGCTCGAATACACGCCCGCGTAACCGAGTGCCAGGGTTTCCCGGTCCACGCGCACCGGACGGTCCTGCAACGGCCGCACGATATCGTCGGCGGCATCCATCAACGTGTAGAGATCGGTGCCGTGGTGCCAGCCGGCGCGTTCGGCCGCGGCAATGAACACCTCCAGCGGCGCATTGCCCGCGCCCGCGCCCATGCCCGCCAGACTCGCATCGATGCGGTCGCAACCTTCTTCCACTGCGACCAGCGAGTTCGCGACGCCGAGGCTCAGGTTGTGGTGCGCGTGCATGCCGGTCTTCGTCTCCGGCTTGAGCACGGCCTTCAATGCGCGAAAGCGCGCGCGCACGTCGTTCATGTTCATCGCGCCGCCCGAGTCGACCACGTAGATGCATGTCGCACCGTACTGCTCCATCTTCTTCGCTTCGACCGCGAGGTTTTCCGGCGTGGTCATGTGGCTCATCATCAGGAAGCCAACCGTGTCCATGCCGAGTTCGCGCGCGTATTCGATGTGCTGCTTCGAGATGTCCGCCTCGGTGCAGTGCGTGGCGACCCGCACGATGCGCGCGCCGGCCTGGTACGCCGCCTTCAGATCGTGAATCGTGCCGATGCCGGGCAACAGCAGCGTCGCGATCTGCGCGTGGCCGACCACGTCCGCCACCGCTTCGATCCATTCGAGGTCGCTATGCGCGCCGAAGCCGTAGTTGAAACTCGATCCTTGCAGGCCGTCGCCATGCGCGACCTCGATGCTGTCCACTTTCGCCTCGTCGAGCGCGCGGGCAATCTGCTGCACGTTATCGATCGAATACTGATGACGGATCGCGTGGCTGCCGTCGCGCAGCGTCACGTCGGAGATATAGAGTTTTCTGTCCATGAGATGCGTCTCCTTATGCCTGAACCAGGGATTGCGCCATGCGCTCAGCGGTCGCGAGCGCAGCCGAGGTCATGATGTCGAGATTGCCCGCATACGCCGGCAGATAATGTGCGGCGCCTTCCACCTCGATGAACACCGAAGTCTTCAATCCGCTGAAACGGCCAAGGCCCGGAATGTTCAACGGCGCGTCCACGGCGATCTCGTCGAACTGCACTTTCTGCTTCAGGCGGTAGCCCGGCACATAGGCATTCACGGCAGCGGCCATGGCTTCGATCGAGGCTTCCACTTGTGCGCGGTCGGCGAGATCGGACAGCACATAGACCGTATCGCGCATCATCACAGGCGGCTCGGCCGGATTGAGCACGATGATCGCTTTGCCTTTGGCGGCGCCGCCCACCGCTTCGATCGCCTTCGAGGTGGTTTCGGTGAACTCGTCGATATTCGCGCGCGTGCCTGGGCCGGCCGACTTGCTGCTGATCGACGCGACGATTTCCGCGTAGTGCACCTTCGCCACGCGCGAAACCGCGGCCACCATCGGAATCGTGGCCTGGCCGCCGCACGTCACCATGTTGACGTTGCGGCTGTCGAGATGCGCGTCGAGATTCACCACCGGCACGCAGTACGGACCGATCGCGGCAGGCGTCAGGTCGATCAGGCGGATGCCCGGTTTCAGCGCGCGCAGGTACGCGTCGTTCTTCACATGCGCGCCAGCCGAGGTGGCGTCGAACACGAAGTCGATGTCGTTGAACACAGGAAGGCGCGTCAGTCCTTCCACGCCTTCATGCGTGGTCGCGACGCCCAGCCGCGCTGCGCGCGCGAGACCGTCGGATGCCGCGTCGATGCCGACCATCGCCGCCATTTCCAGATGCTCGCTGTGCCGCATGATCTTGATCATCAGATCGGTGCCGATGTTGCCGGAGCCGATGATCGCGGCCTTGAGTTTTTCGCTTGCCATGTCAGTCCTCAATCGGGTGATTGCTTATGCGGAGAAAATCGCGCGAACGCTGCCGAGGCCTTCGATCTGCGCACTGAAAGTGCCGGCCCGCGTCACCGCGACCATCGGACCGAGCGCGCCGGTCATCAGAACGTCGCCGGCTCGCAGCGGCGTGCCGAGCTGCTGCATGCGGTCCGCGAGCCACACGGCGGCGTTCAGCGGATTGCCCAGACACGCCGCGCCGTTGCCGCGCGAGAGCGTTTCGGCGTCATTCGAGAGGGTCATCGCGCAGGCCGCCAGATCGACGTCGCGCAGCAATACCGGCCGGCTGCCGAGCACGAAACGCGCGCTCGATGCGTTGTCCGCGACGGTATCGACGAAGCGGATATTCCATCCTTCGATGCGGCTGTCCACGACTTCAATGGCCGCGACCGCGTAGGCCGTCGCGCGAATCAGGTCAGCGTAGGTGTGTTTTTCATGCGTGAGGTCGTGTTCGAGTACGAGTGCGATTTCCGCTTCGACCTTCGGCTGGATCAGTTCGCCGAGCGCGATCGGCTGGTTGTCGCCGTAGGCCATCGACGCAAACAGCGCGCCGAAGTCCGGTTGATCGACGCCGAGTTGGCGCTGCACCGCGGGCGAGGTCAGACCGATCTTGCGGCCAACGATGCGCTCGCCCGCCGCCACTCGCGCCTCGACGTTGATCTGTTGCACCATGTAGGCGAATCCGGCGGCGGTGGCCGGATTCAAATGGGTGAAGCGCTCGTCGTCGCGCAACGGCGCGATGGTCTGACGTGTGCGTTCGGATTCGCGCAGCCGCAGGGCCAGCGCTTCAGCATTGCTTCGTTGGTTCAGGGTCATGGCGGGTTCCGTGATTCGTCATGCGGTTTCGGCAATGGGCCGCGCGTGCATCGCGCCAAAGCCCGCGATCCATTCGGGGATCGGCCGGTAGTAATCGAGCGTCGCGCGATAAGGTCCGTACGCCTGCAGCGCGCCGAATGCGGCGATCCACGTGCGAACCTCATGCGCGGATTTGCCCGCGTCGCGCGTGATCGCGGTGTCGGTCAAGCCGTCGAGCGCGCACAGCTCCCCTTCTTCGAGCACTTTTAGGAACGCGCGGTCCCATTCGGGATTGAGCGGATGCAGCCGGCTATCTCCCGAGGCGAATGCACGGGCCGCCGCGACGGTGCGAGCCTGACGCGCCGCGCGCGCTTCGGGCGACGGATTGCGGCCGGCGATCAGCCGCTCGGCGACTTCATCCGTTGCGCCCGCTAGTTCCGGCACCGGCGGCTCGTGCGAAATGCCGCCGGAGCCGATCACCAGCACACGTTGGTCCGAACGCGCGAGGCGGCGGCCCAGTGCGTCGCCGAGCAGTCGCGCCCTGCGGCACGACGCCATGGGCGGCGCGACCGAATTGATGAACACCGGCACAACCGGATAACGGTCCAGTGCGCCCGTGAGAATCTCCAGCGCCTGCGCACAACCGTGATCGACCTGCATCCGGTACGACACGGCGACGTCGACATCCGCGGCGAGCGTGGCTTCCGCGAGATCGAGCGCGGTGGCGGCGGGTACGGCAAGCTGCCCCGCCAGACTGCCGAAGTCACCGATCGCGCTCGCCGACGCGCCGATGCAGAACGGCGGCATCACGTCGTAGAAGAAACCGTTGTAGTGGTCCGGTGCGAACACGACGACCAGTTGCGGATCGAAAGCGGCCACACGTGCGCGCGCCGCCGCGTGAATCCGCGCGACTTCCGCGACAATGTCCGGCGCCGGGTCGCAATAGCCGCGGAGCGGCGTGTGCGAAAGACATTCGAGCAACATCGGCATATCAGGCTCCCGCCGCGATGGCGACATCGCTTTCGGACGCCTTCGCCGGCGTGCTCACCGCCGCCGTGGCGACGGCCCGCTCGCCGGTCTTCAATGTCAGCTTGACGGCAAGCTCGCCGATGCACGCCGACACCTGTTGCGGCGTGCACATACCCGCGACAAAGCGATCGGGCCGCAGCAACACCACGGATTCCGGCACGCGCGAGAACCACTCTTTCAGACGGCCTTGCACATCGCCGACGGCGATCACGCCGTCGGACACGTCGTCATGAAAAGCGAGCTGGGTGTCGGGTTTCGCGAGCACGAAGCAGCCGCCAAGGCGCTGCCAGGTTTCACGCGCAAGCGGCGACAAGCCGAACGTGGGATCCGATCCCCAGCCGATAATCGCGAAGCGATTGCCGAGCACGTCGTCGAGACGCGCGACGCTGCCGTCCGCCGTGCGCACGCGCGGCTGAATGAACATGCGCCCGACCGGCGAATGACACGACGGATCACGGCCATACACGAGGCGGCCGAGCAGCGACTCGCGCTTCTCGCTCATCAGCCCGAGCAGCCGGCCGGGCGCGGAATGACCGGAACGCTCCAGCATGCGAGCCAGCACGCCATGCTTGCGTTTGTGCTCCGCCAGCAGGACGACGCCCGTTTCATAGCGCGGCATCGGCTTGAAACGCATCTCCACGAAATAGCGCTTCATGGCGGGGACCACGTTGAAGGTCCGCACGAAGGCGTCGCGAAACTTGATGCCGAAGCGGCTCGTCGGCGCGAAAATGTCGCCGGCCACTTCGGACAAATGGATCATGGAGCGGGCGTGCGCGCGCCGCTCCGCCGTATAGGTGTCCAGCAACGCGTCGCCGGCGATCTGTCTGACCACCATCGCCAGCTTCCAGCCGAGATTGCTCGCGTCGCGGATCCCGCTGTTGTAACCCTGCCCCTGCCAGACCGGCATGATGTGCGCGGCGTCGCCGGCCAGCAGCACGCGATCCACACGAAAGCGGCTCGCGAGGCGCGCATTGTGCGTATAGACGCGCTTGCGGATGTAGTCCACCTTTTGCGGATCGGCGACCACCTTGCGGATCAGCGCGGCCATGTTCTCCGGCTTCGACAATTCCTCTTCGGTTTCGCCGGGCATCACCATGAATTCGAAGCGGCGAATGCCATGTGGCAGTGCGGCCGACACGTACGGCCGTTTCGGATCGCAATGCATGTAGACATGCGGCGAGCCGATCGGATCGTTGCGCACATCCACCACGATCCATTGATTCGGCTTGGTGCGTCCTTCGAACGGCACGTCGAGCATGCGGCGCACGAAGCTATTGCCGCCGTCCGCGCCGACCATGTACGACGCGCGTACTGTGCGGCGGCCGCCTTTCTCGTCCTCCGCTTCGATCGTCACGCCGGTCTGATCCTGCGTGAAACCGCTCACGCTAGCGCCAAATAGCACCTGCACGTGCGGGAAGCGGCGCAGCCCTTCGTACAACACACGATCCGCGAGCGGCTGAATGAAGGCATTGCGGCGCGACCAGCCGAACTCGTCGGTACGCGGTTCGATCGACGCAAAACAGTGACCGGTGTGCGTGACAAAACGCATCCAGTGATCAGGCGTGGTGTGCGGCAACAGCACGTCGGCGAGGCCGACTGACTGGAACACCCGCAGCGCTTCATCGTCGAGGCCGATGGCGCGCGGGTAGTCGATGATCTGGTCGAGCTTTTCCAGCAGCACCACGCGCACGCCCTGCAAGCCCAGATAATTGGCAATCATCAAGCCGACAGGGCCGGCGCCGATAATCGCCACATCGGCTGACACGGTTTCGCTGCGGCCGCTCGCGGCCGCCAGATCGGTGGGTGGGAACATTCTGTCTCCTTTCTCGCGAACGGCACACGGCGCCGTCGCTTCAGATAGCGGACTTGTTTGGAATATTCAGGGAGGGCACGGCGTGACGATTGCGTATCGCCATGGCGAAAAGTCGCGCATGGGATGCGGCATCTCGCGTCTCCTTGAATCGTTGATTTGATCGCAGTCTAGGACTCGCACCGGATCGCCTCAACAATTTGTGAAAAATGTGCATACAATGCACATTGTTGATTTATTGAGGTTTTTCGGTGACGAAATATACGAGTGTGCGAGGTCTCGCGCGCGGCCTGCAAGTGTTGCAGGCGCTCAATTCCATGGACAGCGGCCGCGCCACCAGCCAGCAGATCAGCGACCTGACCGGCCTGCATCGCACCACGGCGCGGCGGCTGCTGGAAACGTTGATGGAGGAAGGATTCGTGCGTCGCAGCGCGTCGGACGACAGTTTTCGCTTGACGCTCCAGGTGCGTTCGTTAAGCGAAGGTTTTACGGACAACGAACGGATTGCGACGATTGCGCCGCCGATCATGGGGCAGCTATTGCAGCGCGTTGCGTGGCCTTCGGATCTGACCACGCCGGACGGCGACGCGATGATCATCCGCGAGACGACGCACCGTTTCAGTCCGCTCTCGTTTCACCGTTCGATGGTCGGGCGCCGCTTGCCGATTCTGCTGACCGCCGCGGGGCGCGCCTACTTTGCGATGTGTCCCGACGGCGAGCGCGAGGACATTCTCGACTTGCTGCGCTCAGGCGCGGGCGGTGAAGAACAGAAAGCCCTCGCCTCGAACGACAAATTGATAAAAAGCCTGGTCAAGCGGGTGCGCGCGGACGGCTTCGGCTCCAATCACGGCGACTGGTCCGCGCAAAGCAAGATCGGGGCGGTCGCGGTTGCGATCGTCTCGCGCGAACGTGTGCTGGGAAGTCTGAATGTGGTGTTTCTCTCGCGAGCAGTGACGCTCGCGGAGGCAAAACGGCGCTACGTGCCGGAGCTCCAGATCGCGGTGCGCGAAATGGTGGCGGAACTGGAGTCGCAGGACGAGCCAGAGGGAAAGAAGCCTGAGTGAGAAGATGCAGCGCCGCCGGGGGTTTCTTAGGGTTTACTACAGCCCGCAGAGCGTCTATTCTTCAGCGGAATACTTCGCCCACCCAACTACCGCAGATTGACCAAAAAACAGGCTTCTGTTCGACGGATTGAAACCCGCCCTGCCGGAGCACACTGCCATCATGCCAATCCCGCCAGGAGCCTGCGATGTCTTCCCGCCACGACAAAGATAACGAATTCGAAATCGGCTTGCCGGCTGTTTCGAGCACTGAATGGACCAGCCCGGTGCCGGGCGCCGACGCCGGAACGATGCGCGGATTGCACCTCGCGTCGGAAAGCGTGTTGTGCCTCGCGACGCAGACCTACGAAGCAGTGGCACGCGGCGACGCGGCGGGCGCGGAATCAGCGCGCGCATCGCTCGAACAGCAACTGGCGGTCGCCACGCGTCTGATCGACGAACTTCTGTTCGACGGCACCGGTCCGCATACGACACATTGACCGGCCGGCAGGCCGGGCAGCACCAATCGCACTCTCAACTTCTGAAAACTGAAATGAGCGCTCTGACGGTAATTCTCTGCATCTGGTCGATGGTGGCCATTTGCGCCATTCTCTTCATTCGCGGCGCCAACCGGCGCATTGAGCGGCCCCGCAAAGCACCGCAAAAGCGGCCGGCGCGTTTTTCAATCGCGGAGTAACAGCCGGCCGGCGGCGTGGATCCGTTCTCGACGCCGGCTCATTTCAGTCCAAGCCGTTTGGCCAGGCGGTTCAGATTCGCCCGATCAAGGCCGAGTTCACGCGCGACGGCCGCCCAATTCTGGTTGTGACGCGCCAACGCGTCGAGCACGGTGGCTCGCTCGAACTCGGTCACCGCGCTGCGGAAGTCCCTGGTTTCGCTGCCTGCTGTATCGGCGGGTGTCTCACTTCTGGCTTCGTCCGGTGTGGACGACAGCGCCAGGTCGGCGGCGGTCAACGTCAGGATCCGGCGGCGCTCCCGATTCGCGGCCAGTGCCTTGAGCGCGCTTCGCCCGATCAGATGCTCGAGTTCACGCACGTTGCCCGGCCACGGATAGCGCAACAGCATGGCTTGCGCATCCGCCGCGAGACGCAGGCTCAGCAGGCCGAGCCGCGAGCGATTCTCCTCAAGAAAAAAACCGGCAAGGAGCAGCACATCGCGGCCGCGCTCGCGCAACGGCGGCACGCGTAACGGATAGACGCTCAAACGATGGTAGAGATCGGCGCGGAACCGCCCCGTGCGCACCTCTTCGGCGAGATCGCGATTGGTGGCCGCGATGAGCCGCACGTCGACCTTGTGTTCGTGGTCCGAGCCGATTCGTTGCAGCTGGCCGTTTTGCAGCACCCGCAAAAGCTTGGCCTGCACCATAAGCGGCAACTCTCCCACCTCGTCGAGAAAAATCGTTCCGCCGTCCGCCAGCTCGAACTTGCCACGCCGGTCCGACGACGCGCCGGAGAACGCTCCGCGCACATGCCCGAACAGTTCACTCTCGACCAGCGTATCGGGTAGCGCAGCACAGTTCAGACTGATGAGCGGCTTGTTCGCCCGCGACGAAAGCGCATGGATCGCGTTGGCCACGAGTTCCTTGCCGACGCCGGTCTCACCGGTGATCAGCACGGTCAGATCACTGCCCGCCACGACTTCGATTTCCCGCACCAGTTGCGTGTGAGCGTCACTGCTGCCGATCATCTCGCGCCGGCTCTGGCTGCTCGCCTGCCGGTAGGCTTCGGCGCGGCGCCGCTCTTCCTCGCTGCTGCGCGCCAGCGTATCGATTCGCTCGACGACACTCACCGTGGCGGCAGCCAGGCTCAGAAACGCCTGCAACGAAGCCATGTCGATGCTGTCGAAGCGCGCCGGATCCAGCGCATCGAGCGTGAGCAGACCCCATGGGCGGCCACGAACGAACAGCGGACATCCAAGGCAATCGTGAACTTCCAGATGCCCGGACGTGCCTTGCACGAGGCCGTCATAAGGATCCGGCAAATCGGAATCGGCGGCGAAACGCGTCGGCTCCGGCCGCGATAGAAGTTGCTCGAAGCGCGGATGGTCGCTGACACGAAAACGCCGCCCAAGCGTGTCGCTGCTCAATCCGTCGATCGCGAGCGGCACGAGCGTGTCGCCCTCCAGACGCAACAAAGCGGCGGCATCGCCGGGAAACAGCGCCCGCAAGCTGCTGAGCAGGCGCCGGTAGCGCTCGCGGTCGGTCAAGTCGCGCGAAAGATCGAGAATCAGGGGCGTCAGGACGTCGAGTAAATCTTGTGCAGTCAGATTGACTCCGGCAGGAGTCTTTCCGACCAAGGTCGAATTGACCATCATGGAATTCACATCATTGATTTAATTGCATTTTATACCTGGCACGAAACATGGATAGAAAAGCACGACAGTCGAAGCTGACTGACTATCCACCACCAACCAGGACTTCCTATGCTTTCCGCCGAACACCGCGCCATCGTCAAAGCCACCGTTCCTCTTTTGGAAAGCGGCGGCGAAGCGTTGACCACGCACTTCTACAACATGCTCATCAGCGAGCATCCGGAAGTGCGTCCCATGTTCAACCTCGCGAACCAGGCAAGCGGCGCGCAGCAACGCGCGCTGGCCAACGGCGTGCTGATGTACGCGCGCCACATCGATCAACTCGAACAACTCGGCGGACTGATCTCGCAGATCATCAACAAGCACGTCGCGTTGAATATCCTGCCGGAGCACTATCCGATTGTCGGACAGTGCCTGCTCAGATCCATCCGCGAAGTGCTCGGCGCAGAAATCGCAACGGATGCGGTCATCGCAGCGTGGGCCGCCGCCTATCAGCAACTCGCCGATCTGCTGATCGGGCTCGAAGAAAAAATCTACGCCGAGCGGGAAGCGGCACCGGGCGGCTGGCGCGGCACGCGGCTCTTTCGCGTCGCCCGTAAAGTGCGGGAGAGCGACGAGATCACGTCGTTCTATCTGCGCCCCGACGATAACGGCGAGTTACTCGCGTTTCATCCGGGACAATATATCGGCGTGCGGCTCACGGTCGACGGTGAAGAAGTGCGCCGCAATTACTCGCTCTCGGCCATGTCGAATGGCCGCGAATACCGTATCAGCGTGAAGCGCGAACCGAACGGAAAGGTATCGAACCATCTGCACACGCGCGTCAACGAGAACGACACGTTGGAACTGTTTGCGCCGGCCGGCGACTTCAAGCTCGAACATAGCGACAAGCCGCTGGTCCTGATCAGCGGCGGCGTGGGCATTACACCGACGCTGGCCATGCTGCAAGCGGCGCTGAATACCGATCGCACCGTCCACTTCATTCACTCCGCGCGTCATGGCGGCGTGCATGCGTTCCGCGACGCGATCGAGCAACTGGCCGCGCGTCATCCGAAATTGAAGCGTTTCTATTGCTATGAACAACGCCGCGCGAATGATGCCGACGCGCACGGCATCGGCTATCTCGACGAAACGCGTCTCGATGCGTGGCTGCCGGAAACGCGCGACGTCGACGTCTATTTTCTCGGACCGATCGCGTTCATGAAGGCCGTCAAGAAGCACCTGAAAGCGATCGGCGTGCCGGAGTCGCAAAGCCGATATGAATTCTTCGGCCCGGCCGCGGCGCTGGAATAACCGCTAGTGAATGGGTCACGGTTGTGCCGGACATGCCGCTCAGCAAAGCGTCGCGCTTGTCACCCACGGCATGCTCCTGAAGCGCGCGATCATGGCGTCCACCCATTCGCATTGCGCTTGCGCGAGTGCAATCGTGACCTCCTCGAAACCGCTGGCGGGCAGCGTCGTCACGTCGACCTTTTCGACGTTGCGGGAAAATGGCAGTAGCACCTGCCAGATGGCGGCAATGCGCGTACCGTGAAGTGCCGCGCGCACCACAAGTCGATAACGGCCTGAAGCGTGGGCCGTCAGCACTTTCAAACCGCTCTCAGAACCTTCTTGGGTCATGTCTTGCCCCTGCTGTGGACTTGGCTATTTCCGCGTTTGCCGCGGTATTCGGATGTCCGCTCGATTCTTACGCTTTACGATGACGTTTTGACGATGCCGCGCAGTCGCCTGAGCAAAGCGTCCGCATGCTCGCGATCGACTTTGGATATTTCGCGCTGATTCAGTATCGCCTCGATGCGCCGACGCCAATAACCCGGCTCGTTCACTAACGACGTGCAAGCCACCGAATCACCTTTTGAAGTCAATCTCTCAAGCGTTGTGACTATCGTTTCGATATGCAAAAGATCGTTCTTAAAAGACGCGTGACTTCCCATTACATTCCCGGCTAACTTAAAAGCGCCTTCGGATCGACCTTCGAACGAGTTGGCAAGCAATGCGATACCCATTTCGTCTCCGAATCGGCTGATCCGTCCTGCTTACAGGAAAGCGAAACAACAGGCCTGAAACGTTTCCGCCAGGCTGCATGAGCATTGCTGTTGGCTGATTGTCTTTATTTGGCGCGCGTCGGCACAGGGCTTGTCGGCTGACCTGCCTGCGCCATGGCAATGGCTTGCGCGGTGGCTTTGCGCATTGCGTCGTAGGCGGCGCCCGCGCTGGAAACCGCCGACTTGAAGACGGTGACCGCGACCTCGGAACCGGCCGGGGCATTGCGCGCAAAGTCGTCTACGACCGTCTGCATTCTTGCGTTGGACTGGGCGCAGCGATCTTCGAATACCTTCAGAAACTCGGCCTGCGCGTGATTCGCAATGCCAAGTACGTGACTGTTATAAGACAGCACTTTCTCCGCTGCCGGTCTCGCGTTACCGGCTTGCTGAACGAATAATTCGACGGGTGTCTTACCGGAGAATGCCAGTTGCCAGGCCTGTTCGCTCTCGGCGAGCGTGGCCTTGGCGGCCTGCAGGTTCAATCTGGTCAGGTCTTCAACATACTGGAATGTTTGCTGTACCAACGAAAACGCGACAGCAACATTGGCACTTTGCATCGAGATAAATTGATCTGGCGTCGAAAAAACCACTCTGCACTCCTTCGTTAAGCCCACAAATCGCTCGATACGAGGTAGGCGAAAACAGCTCGCAAGCATGCAGATGCTGACCCAACAGCCCCGGCCCCCTCGAATCGCTTCTGCCGTGCAGAATTAGATGAAACATTCTAACTTTGTTAAACCGGCGTCTGGCGTACTGTTTTGTAGGTAAATACCCCTGGTCGATCAGGGTGATTTGACTGAAGAATCGAGCGGTTTGGGACGGTGGTGAGTGCGGCTGTTTGGCAGCAGCGGCAGGTTGGTCAATGGGCAAATCACACTGGTCGGCGCGATGCGCACGAGCGCGTCATGCAGCGCGGCCGCGTCGAATAGATCGACGCGGCCGGCGTGGGGCGGTCAATCGCCCTCAGAACCGGGCGACGTCGATGATCGCATCGGCGAATGCTTTGGGCGCCTCTTGCGGCAGGTTGTGCCCGATACCGCCGCCGATGTTCCGGTGCGCATACTTGCCGGTGAACTTCTTCGCGTACGCGGCCGGTTCGGGATGCGGCGCGCCGTTCGCGTCGCCCTCCATCGTGATGGTCGGCACGGTAATGACCGGTGCCTGGGCGAGGCGCTTCTCCAGCGCGTCGTATTGCGCTTCGCCCTTGACCAGCCCCAGACGCCAGCGATAGTTGTGGATCACCACCGCGACGTGGTCCGGATTATTGAACGATTCCGCCGAACGCTCGAAGGTTGCATCGTCGAAATCCCATTTCGGCGATGCCGTATGCCAGATCAGCTTGTTGAAGTCGTGGCGGTTCGCTTCGTAGCCCGCATAGCCACGCTCCGTGGCGAAGTAGAACTGATACCACCATGCCAGTTCCGCCTTCGGCGGCAACGGCGTCCGGTTGGCTTCCTGACTGCCGATCAGATAGCCGCTCACCGACACCATCGCCTTGCATCGCTCCGGCCACAGCGCCGCGATGATGTTCACCGTGCGCGCGCCCCAGTCGAAGCCGCCGAGAATCGCCTTGTCGATCTTCAGCGCATCCATCAACGCGATGATGTCCACGGCGACGACCGCCTGCTGGCCATTGCGGGGTGTGTCAGCCGACAGGAACCGCGTCGAGCCGTAGCCGCGCAGATACGGCACGATGACCCGGTAGCCGGCGGCGGCGAGCAACGGTGCGACTTCGACGAAACTGTAGATGTCGTAGGGCCAACCGTGCAGCAGGATCACCACGGGTCCATTCTGCGGGCCCGCTTCCGCATATCCCATGCTGAGCGTCCCGGCGTTGATCTGCTTCAGGTTATCGAAGGACGTGACGCGCGATCCAGTCTTCGTGCCGCCGGACTGCGCGTGGGCGAGTCCGCTCAGCCCGAGTTCCATCAGGCTGAGGCCCGCAACGGCCGTCCCCAGCAAACGACGACGCCGATCATTGATCTGTTCAGACATGGCTATTCCCCTTATGTGCGAAAGCGTTGAGCCAGATGAACCGGCCTGGAAGCATTAGACCTTCCACACGTATCTGGCTTGTGTCGCCAATGTCCGCGAATGAAACGTCATGTATCGGGCCGCGGAGTGGATACATTGCGATACACAGAAAACGGGCCCGACCAGTCCGTAACGGGATGATCCAGATCAAGTTGTCCCATCGGTAGCGTCGGTTATAAGTATTTGCAGGATAAGCGCTTCAGGATCCGGTCGCGGGTCCGGTCTTGACGCATGCAACGCGTCGACTCGAACGTCATCGCTCGCCTGCCCGGCGAGCGCGATGCGCATTGCGTAGTCGACGCCAGCACAGGCCATTGCCTCGATCGAAGCATCCCACCGAATTCACCAGACTCAGACGCTCTCATGTTCTCATCGTCGCACTCACGACCGCCGCCAGCAACACGCCGCTCGCCTCACTGCGGCACAGGGTTCGCATCGGCGCTCGCACTGGCCGCGGCGCTCAACCTGGGCGGATGCATGTCGCTCGCGCCGTCCTATGTGCGTCCCGCGCTGCCGGTTCCGGATACGTGGGCCGCCGCTCCGTCCGCCGACGCTCCAGCACCCGCCGACGGCACATCGCCAACGGTTCAGATCGACTGGCGCAGCTACTTTCCCGACGCCCAACTGCAGGCCTTGATCGAGCAGGCGCTCAGTGGAAACCGCGATCTGCGCATTGCCGTGAGGCGTGTCGAAGAAGCGCGTGCAACCTACGGCATCCGCCGCGCCGATACTTTTCCGACGATCGCCGCCGGCGGCTCCTATGTCCGTTTCCGCGCGCCCGGCGTGTTGCTGCCAGGCGGAAGTATCGACGCCGAGGCGTATCAGGTCGGACTAACCGAAAGCAATTGGGAACTCGACTTCTGGGGCCGCGTACGCAGCCTGAAAGACGCAGCCCTCGAAGAATTTCTGGCGAGCGACGCCGCGCGCCGTGCGGCCACCCTCAGCGTGATCGCGAACGTCGCGGACAATTACCTGCTGCTGCGCGAACTCGATGAGCGCATTGCCGCGGCGAGGGAGACGATCGCGAGCCGTTCCGAATCGCTGCGCATCTTCCGCCGACGCTTCGAAGTCGGCGCGATCTCGAAGCTGGATCTCAGGCAGTCGGAAATTCTGTTGCAGCAGGCGCAGACGCTGGTTGCGCAGCTCGAACAGTCGCGCGCCACTCAGGCCCACGCGCTCGCCGTACTGGTCGGCGCACCCGCCCCGCTGCAGCCTGCCCCGCTGGACGACGCGAGCGTGTACGCGGACCTGCAGGCAGGACTGCCGTCATCGTTGCTGGAAAGGCGTCCGGACATCGTCGCGGCGGAACACCGGCTGCGCGCCGCCAATGCGAATATCGGCGCGGCGCGCGCGGCGTTCTTTCCACGCGTCACGCTCACCGGTGCCGTCGGCTCGACGAGCACCGATCTGCATAGCCTGTTCGCGTCGGGTAGCGGCGCGTGGATCTTCATGCCCAACATCTCGCTGCCCATCTTCGACGCCGGGCGCAATCGCAACAATCTGGAACTCGCCAAGGCCCGCGAAGGCGAAGCGGTGGCGCAATACGAAAAGACCATTCAGGAAGCGTTTCGCGACGTAGCCGACGCGCTCTCGGCGAGAGAGTGGCTTGCCGCGCAGGTTCGGGCGGAAACCGACACGCTCGTCGCGCAGTCCGAGCGCGCGCGCCTTGCCAGGCTCCGGTACGACAACGGCGCGACGCCCTTTCTGGAAGTGCTCGACGCACAGCGCGACCTGCTCAACGCTCGACAGCAGCTGATCCAGACGCGCCGCGCCTTGCTCGCGAGCCGCGTCGCGCTGTATGCCGCGCTCGGTGGAGGCGTGCAGGACGCGGAACCGACGCCCTCGCCTTCAGCCGCTGACATCACACTCAAACAAGGCCCATTGCCATGAGCCCCAGCAGAAAGAAACAGATAGCCGCCGTTGCCCTACTGGCCGTGATCGTTGCGGCCTCCTACTACGCGTGGACGATGGTGCACGACTCGGGTCCCGCGGCAGGTTTCGTGAGCGGCAATGGCCGCATCGAGGCGACCGAAATCGACGTGGCGACCAAACTGCCTGGCCGTGTCGAAACCATTACCGTCGACGAAGGCGACTTCGTCAAGGCGGGACAGCCGCTTGCGACGATGCAGGTGACCGTGCTCGACGCGCAACTCGCCGAAGCCCGCGCGCAGCATCAGCAGGCGATCAACACCGCGCTCAGCATCGAAGCGCAGGTCGTGCAGCGGCAGAGCGACAAGGTGGCGGCCGAAGCCGTCGTCTCCCAGCGCGAAAGCGAACTCGACGCCGCGCGCCGCAAACTGGCGCGCTCGGAAACCCTGTCGCGCGACGGCGCGTCCTCCATGCAGGAACTCGACGACGATCGCGCCCGCGAGCGCGGCGCGCAAGCCACGGTGCGCGCCGCGAGCGCTCAGGTCACCGCCGCCCAGGCCGCCGTCGATGCAACGCGCGCGCAACTCGTCGCCGCGCATTCCGCGGAGCATGCCGCGCTCGCGACCGTGGCGCGCGTGGAAGCCGACATCAGCGACAGCCAGTTGACGGCGCCACGTGACGGCCGCGTGCAATATCGGATCGCCGAGGCCGGCGAAGTGCTCCCAGCGGGTGGCAAGGTCCTGAATATCGCCGATCTTTCCGATGTCTACATGACGTTCTTCCTGCCGGAGACGGTAGTCGGCAAGGTCGCACTCGGCGCCGAAGTGCGCGTGATACTCGATGCGGCGCCCAACTATGTGATTCCCGCGACCGTTTCGTTCGTGGCCAGCACCGCGCAGTTCACGCCGAAGACCGTGGAAACCACCAGTGAGCGCCAAAAACTGATGTTCCGCGTCAAGGCGAGGATCAACCGCGAACTGCTGCTCCAGCATCTGAAGCTCGTCAAGACAGGCCTGCCGGGTGTCGCCTGGATCAGGATCGATCAGCATGCCGCGTGGCCCGCTTCGCTCGCGATCAAGGTGCCGCAGTGAAAGGCGCAGTGAGTGGCGCGATGACGGCAGACGCCCCGCCGGTCGTCCGGCTGCGCGACGTCGCGCTGCGTTACGCGAAGACCGTTGCGCTCGACAACCTCACGCTGGATTTTCCGGCAGGCCGCATGACTGGGCTGATCGGCCCGGACGGCGTCGGCAAGTCCAGCCTGCTGGCGCTTGCCGCGGGCGCCCGCGCCATTCAGCAAGGCGCCGTCGAAGTGCTGGGCGGCGACATGCGCTCGCGCCGGCACCGCGCGCTCGTCTGCCCTCGTATCGCCTACATGCCGCAGGGTTTGGGCAAGAATCTGTACCCGACGCTGACGGTCGAGGAGAACCTGCAATTCTTCGCGCGGCTCTTCGGCCACGATGCCGCCGAGCGCCGCCAGCGCATCGACTCGCTGACTCGCAGCACCGGCCTTCAGGCGTTTCTCGCGCGGCCGGCGGGCAAACTGTCCGGCGGCATGAAACAGAAGCTGGCGCTCTGTTGCGCGCTGATCCACGACCCCGATCTGCTGATTCTCGATGAGCCGACCACCGGCGTCGATCCGCTCGCTCGCGCGCAATTCTGGAATCTGATCGCGCGTATTCGCGCGGGCCGCCCCGGCATGAGCGTGATCGTCGCGACGGCTTACATGGACGAAGCTCAACGCTTCGATACGCTCGTCGCGATGGACGCGGGCCGGATCCTCGCGACCGGCGAGCCGCGCGCCCTGCTCGCGCGCACGAACAGCGACACGCTGGAAGCGGCGTTCATCGCGTTGCTGCCCGAGGAACGGCGCCGCGGTCACCAGCCGGTCGTCGTTGAACCACTGCCCGCCGATGCCGCGGGCGAGCTCGCCATCGAAGCCCGCGATCTGACCATGCGCTTCGGCGATTTCGTCGCGGTCGACCACGTCAGCTTTCGCATTCGCAGCGGCGAGATCTTCGGCTTTCTCGGCTCCAACGGTTGCGGCAAGTCGACCACGATGAAAATGCTAACCGGCCTGCTGCCCGCGAGCGAAGGCACGGCCAGGCTGTTCGGACGCGAAGTCGATCCCAACGACATCGACACGCGCGCCCGCGTCGGCTACATGTCGCAGGCATTCTCGCTGTATGGCGAACTGACGGTTCAGCAGAACCTGATATTGCATGCACAGCTCTTTCATGTGCCGCCAGAGGCGATCGCCGCCAGAGTCGACGAGATGGTGAGCCGCTTCGGCCTCGACGAAGTACGCGACGCGTTGCCCGACAGCCTGCCGCTCGGCATGCGGCAACGCCTCTCGCTGGCCGTCGCCATGGTGCACAAGCCCGAGCTGCTGATACTCGACGAACCGACTTCAGGCGTCGACCCCGTCGCTCGCGACAATTTCTGGCAGTTGATGATCCAGCTCGCCCGCCGCGACAAGGTCACGATCTTCATCTCGACGCATTTCATGAACGAAGCGGAGCGCTGCGACCGCATCTCGCTGATGCATGCCGGCCGCGTGCTCGCGACCGGGTCGCCGGCCGAACTCGTACGCTTGCGCGGCGCGGCGACGCTCGAAGAGGCCTTCATCGGCTACCTGGTCGAAGCGGGTGCCGACAAGGCGGAAGAAGGCGGCAGCGTCGAAGCCACGATCGAAGTGCCGGCAAGCGCGAGCGAATCCGGCACGGGCGCGCTGCCCGAGTCGCCGAACCGCTCACGCCCGCGCGCCTTCAGCCTGAGCCGCGCGCTCACCTATATGTGGCGAGAGGCGCTCGAACTGCGCCGCGACCCTGTGCGCGCCACGCTCGCCCTGCTCGGTTCGCTGGTGTTGATGCTCGTGATGGGCTATGGCGTGAGTCTCGATGTCGAAAGTCTCACCTACGCCGTCCTCGACCGCGACCAGACTGAACTGAGTCACGACTATGCGCTGAACATGTCGGGCTCACGCTACTTCGTGGAACAGGCCCCGCTCAGCGACTACGACGAGTTGGACAAGCGCATGCGCGGCGGCAAGCTGTCGCTCGCGATCGAAATTCCGCCGCACTTCGCACGTGACCTGGAGCGCGGCACGCCCGTGCAACTCGGCGTGTGGATCGACGGCGCCATGCCGCAGCGCGCGGAAACCATCCGTGGCTATGTGCTCGGGCTCCATCAAGCCTGGCTGATGGAGCAGAGCATTCACCGGCTCGGCATGACACCCGCGCCGCAGGTCAACATCGAGACGCGCTTTCGCTATAACCCCGACGTGAGGAGCGCGCCCGCGATGGTGCCCGCGATCATCCCGCTGCTGCTCCTCATGCTGCCGGCCATGCTGACCGCGCTGGCGGTCGTGCGGGAGCGTGAGCTCGGCTCGATCATCAATCTGTATGTCACACCGGTCACGCGCAGCGAGTTCCTGATGGGCAAGCAGGTGCCCTACGTGTTACTAGCCGTGCTCAATTTCCTGCTGATGACGCTGCTGGCGCGGATCGCTTTCGGCGTGCCGGTCAAAGGCAACTTCCTGACGCTGCTTGCCGCCGTGCTGGTGTACAGCATCGTCGCGACCGGGATCGGCATGCTGGCATCCACGTTCACCCGCAGCCAGATCGCCGCCATCTTCCTGACGATGATCGGCACGCTCATTCCCGCGATCCAGTTCTCCGGCCTGATCAATCCGCTGTCGTCAATGGAAGGCAGCGGGCGCATTGTCGGCTCCATCTATCCGGCGACCTACATGTTCACGATCAGCCGCGGTGTCATCAACAAGGCGCTGGGCTTCGCCGATCTTCAGGCGCAATTCTGGCCGCTCGTGGCCGCCATACCGGTGGTTCTCGGCTTGACCACGGCGTTGCTCAAGAAGCAGGAGACCTGACTGTGCGCCGCATCTCGAACATCTACCGCCTCGGCGTCAAGGAACTGTGGAGCCTGTGGCGCGACCCGACCATGCTGGTGCTGATCGCTTATACATTCACGGTGGCGATCTATTCCGCCGCTACCGCACAACCCGACACGCTGCATATGGCGCCGATCGCGATCGTCGACGAAGACGCCTCGCCGTTGTCCGCCCGCATCGCCTCGGCGTTTTTCCCTCCGCAGTTCGGCATTGCGCGCCTGATCACCCCCGCGCAGGTCGACCGCGGGCTCGATACGGGCGAATACACGTTCGCGCTCGACATTCCGCCGAACTTCCAGCGCGACGTGCTGGCCGGAAGATCCGCATCGATCCAGTTGAATGTCGACGCGACCCGCATGAGTCAGGCGTTCACGGGCAGCAGCTACGTGCAGCAGATCGTGACCGACGAGATTGCCGGATTTGCGGCGCGCTACCGCGACACCGCCGCGCCGCCCGTCGATCTCGCCGTGCATATGCGCTTCAATCCGAACCTCGATCAGACCTGGTTCGGCGCGCTGATGGAAATCATCAACAATGTCACGATGCTGTCGATCATCCTCACCGGCGCCGCGCTGATCCGCGAGCGCGAACACGGCACGATCGAACACCTGCTCGTCATGCCGGTCACGCCGGCAGAGATCATGCTGGCGAAAATCTGGTCGATGGGGCTGGTGGTCATGGTGGTGGCCACGGCTTCGTTGACGTTCGTGGTGCGCGGCGCGCTGCATGTGCCGATTGAAGGCTCGGTGGCCCTGTTCATGGTCGGCACCGCGCTGCATCTGTTCGCCACCACCTCGATGGGCATTTACATGGCGACGCTCGCGCGCAGCATGCCGCAGTTCGGCATGCTGGTGGTCCTCGTGCTGCTGCCTTTGCAGATGCTGTCCGGAAGCATCACCCCGCGGGAAAGCATGCCGAAGATCGTGCAGGACGTCATGCTTTTCGCACCCACGACTCACTTCGTCGAGCTTGGGCAGGCCATCCTGTATCGCGGCGCCGGCCTCGATGTCGCGTGGCGGCCGTTCCTGATTCTGATCGCGATCGGGTCGGTTCTGTTTGCAATGGCATTGCAGCGTTTTCGCAGAACCATCGGTCAGATGGCCTGACTTGCATGCTTGGGCCGACGCACGCCAGACGACCCTCGTGCCCCGCACACATGCCTGATGCGGCAGAAAAGCTCAGGCGCGATTTTTCTCCTCGAAATGCGGCTGCCGCGCTGTCACGAGGGATAGTTCGGCGAGGAATGCGCATGCCGCGTCGAGGAGATCGTCGAACGAAAGCAGCCCGACCAGTTCACCCGACTCGCTGACCACCGGCATGCGCCGTATGGCATGCAATCGCATCCGCTTGACGAGTTGCCAGACGTCTTCCCCCTCGTACGCGACGATGAGCGGCGAGGACATGACATCGCCGACGAAAAGCCCGAACGCATCGACTTCTCGTGCTACAACCGCCAGCACGATATCGCGGTCGGTCAGCATGCCGCGAGCATGGAGCTTCCCGTCCGCGCTCTTCTCCACGGCCACGACATCGCCCACGTGACGATCGCGCATGATCCGGCATGCTTCCAGCACGGTCGTGTTCAGTCCGCACGTCACAACGTCTCTTGTACAGATATCGCCCGCATTCATTTTCCGTATCCTCCCGAGAAGAGAGTCCATGACTCGCCGGGACTCAATCCAATTCAGATTATCCGGATGAACGAACCAACCATTGACTACAGTCAACTGAGAGAGTGTCCGAATGGCCGATACGCGAACGCACGCGCGATACCGCGTTGCACCACGCGGCACGCCGCTCGACAACTGCAACTACGAATGGGTTGATTTGCATCAATCGCCCTTCGAACATGGCGCCTGAGATGGGTTCAACCGACGCAATACTGCGTCGCCCTCGAAGCGCCGTGTCGCGGCGATATCAGGCAGGGGCTCGCGTGTCTAACGCTGAATGACGCGCAGGCTCGCCTAACTCCCGCGAGCGCGTTTTACATGCGAGCGCAACAAGTCGATCTCGTCGAGCAGATCGAGCGCCAGTGCGACACCCGGAGGATTGATCTGGAAGTCGTGCGCCAGCCGCTGCGCAGTCTGCACGCGCCGCAGCGCGGCGCCGCTGAAGCGCCATTCCTGCGGCCGCTCGCCCGTGGGCTCGAACACGCCTTCAGCCACCCAGAGCGTCAACTCCTCCTCCGATGCCCCGCTCACCCGGCTCAATTCGACCAGCGTGAACTCCACGTTCTCATCGACAATCTGGCCTTGCAAATAGGTCGTCGTAGTCGTCTCTTTCACGATGATCACCGATAGAAGTGTGCGCGCGGATCGAAATTGAACGCCTGCCGCATCGCATCGTAAGCGGCCTTCGCTGCGTCGCTATCCGCCGGCGGCAGGACGATGTTCAGAATCACATACAGATCGCCAGGCGGGTTGGCCGGAATGCCCTTGCCTTTGAGCCGCAAGCGCCTGCCGCCGGCAGAACCCGCCGGCACCGTCATCTCGACGGAACCGTCGGGTGTGGGCACGGTAACCTGGGCGCCGAGCGCGGCCTCCCAAGGAGCCACCGGCAAGTCGAGCGAGACGTCGCGGCCGTCCACGTGAAAGCGCGGGTGTTCCCGAAAGGCGATTTCCAGGTAGAGGTCGCCGGCCGTTTCGGGCGTGGCGCCCGCGGCGCCCTGGCCGCTCAGCCGCAGATGCTGGCCCGCGCGAATCCCCTTCGGAATGGTGACATTGAGCGTTCGCGTTTCCAGCGAAACATGGCCTTGCGGATCGACTACCGGCATTTGCAAAGATATCGCGCGCTGCGCGCCGCGATACGCGTCTTCGAGATCGATCAGCACCTTGGCGTGATGGTCTTCGCCGCGCGCGTCGAAAGGCCGCTGCCGAGGATGCGCGCCACGCGCACCGCGCGCGCCGCCGAACATCTTCTCGAAGATATCGTGGAAATCGGCCTGCTCGCCGGCCTCGTTGCCCGCGCCACTGAATTCGAAACCCTCGTCCCAGTTCGGCGGCGGCTGGAATTCCTGGCCGTTGCGCCATTCGCTGCCCATGCGGTCATAGGCCGCGCGCTTCTCCGGGTCCTTGAGCACCTCGTAGGCTTCGCCCAGCTCCTTGAAACGATCTTCGGCGTCGGCATGCTTGCTGACGTCCGGGTGATACTTGCGCGCGAGCTTCCGATACGAACGTTTGACGTCATCCTGAGACGCGCTTCGCTCGAGACCCAGGACTTCGTAATAGTCTTTGTATTTCATACTGGCGGCAGACCCATGAGGGATGGGAGCGGCAATGGGTATCCATCGCGTGACGATTACGGACTGACTTTATACCAATCCGGCCGGGCCAGCAAAATTGCGCGTTCGCTACACCGCTTCGGGTCAAAGCGGGAAAGGCGGTCTGCAGGAAGTCGTCGCCGCTATCCGCCGGGGAGCGCTTTAAAGGCGAAGAAAAACATCTGTTCGTGAACCGCCGTAGCGACGTTTCGCACACGCTCAAGCACGCGTCCGTGCATTCCGAGTTAGCAACGTATCAGCGATTCGGCCCGGATACGCAGCGGCCTGCGCACCCGAAGCGTACCCCCTACCCGTGCCGTTATCCGGCCTGCATCAGCTTTCTCGTTTCCGCGAGACTTTCGGTGCCCCGCTTCGTGATGATGGCCATTGCGTCCACCTGCGACTTGCGCGCCATCTCGGCAAGCTCCTTCATATCGGCAAGCGACTTCTGATAAGCGTCGTTCAACAATGCTGCCTGCCGGCCAGGATCCGACGCGTGAGCGCCGCCGGCCCCCAAGGCTTTGGCCGATTCCTGGATGCCCGCCATTGCCTCGGTCACGATCTCGGTCTGCCTGCGCACGAGCGCCTGCATCGCCAATTGCGCCGCTTCGCTCGCCTCGACGAGAGCCGCCATGTCCTTGCGCCGCGACTCGATGATCGGCGCCATATCGAACCCTGGGATCTTGAATTCCTGCATCATTCTCGTCATCTCGGCGATGGGGTTGGTTTCAGTTGCCATGCTTGTCTCCAGTGAAATGGGGGGATCGACGCGTGAGCGTCGATCGTTATCCCGTGGGTCATGCTTCAGGCCGCGATCGCCGTCAGTTGGTCGACGGCCTCACGCTAGCCAATGGTGATTCGCTTAGAACAGGGACTCATCCTGCGCGAGTTTCGCGAGAGTGAAGATGACGGTGCACGCAATGGCGAGGAAAATCGGTACGGTGCCGTACCGGGACGTTGCCCGGGACGTGGGGTAGATCAACCTCTGCCGATATCGAACGGCTCGATCCCGAGGCATCGCCTGTTATGCGGCCGGCACAATGTGCGTTTTGCGATTCACGAGCAGCGGCGCCGCGCGGCTCAGCATGAACATCTCACCACCGATTGCAAGCTTCATCGCTTCGCCCATTTCCAGCGTTACACGAATGCCGTCACTCGCCTCACCCATGCTGATCCGCAGATGACGACCTCGCCATTGCATCGCGAAGGCAACGTTCTTCCACGACGCGGGCAATGCCGGGGCCAGACATAGATGGTCATCGGCAAGCGAAACGCCCGCGAAACCCAGTATCGCCATCATCCACATGCCACCGAGGCTGGCAATGTGCACGCCCCCCTCCATGGCGGCATGCGTGTCGTCGAGATCGATGGCTGAGGTTCTGCGAAAACAGTCGAGCGCCGCTTCGCACTGACCCAGTCTGGCAGCGACCAAGCCATGCATGGCGCGACTCAACGAACTGCCATGACCGCAGCGCGGCGCATAGTAGTTGAAGTTCGCCACAGCGGCGTCGCCAGGAAACTCTTCAGGCAGCAGCGCCAGCAGGGCGACGACATCGGCCTGTTTGGCAAGCTGGGATCGCTGGATGCGCTCGCGGCCCAGCACGACGTCGATCGGCACTGAGCGGGCCGCATAGGCGGCGATGTCGATGTCTTCGAGCGCGAAGAATCCCGCGAACTGCTCGAACAAACCGGTGCTCGAATCGAAGCCCGTGACTATCGCCTCGGCAACCGTGCTCCAACGTTGCAGTTCGGCTTCGTCGAGATTGAGTTGCTCCGACAGACGTTGCCAACTCTCCGGCCAGCGCGCACGCAGTAATGCCGCAGTCTCGACGGCACGCCGGATATTCCAGCGCGCCATCACGTTCGTAAAGGCATTGTCATCAATCGATTCGTGATATTCATCCGGACCGATCACGCCGCGAATATGACAATGGCCGTCCGCTTCTCTTTTCGCGCGGCTCGCCCAGAAACGTGCCGTCTCCAGAAGAATCTCGGCACCGGCCTCGCGGAGGAATGCGTCATCTCCAGTGGCCCGCCAATATTGCCAGACGGCGTACGCAACGTCCGCGCTGATATGCTGTTCCTGCTTACCGCATTTGACATCCACCAGCTTCCGATCAGGGCCGACAACTTGAGCAGGGCACGCCTCCGCGCCGGTATCGGCGGACTCCCACGCATACAACGCACCCTGCCAGCCCATTACCGCGGCTTTCCCCCGCGCCCCGGCGAGTGTGTGAAAGCGATACATCAACAGCGCCCTTGCTGCCTCGGGCCACGTCAGCGTGTAAAACGGCAACAGATGGATTTCCGTGTCCCAGAAGACATGTCCGTGATAGTCGTCGCCCGTCAGCGCCCGCGCGGCGATCGAAACGTCGTCGTCGGCTGGATTGGCCGCGCCGTTCAGATGGTAGAGCGCGAATCTAAGAGCGCGTTGCGCGCGCGAATCGCCGTCGATCTCGACGTCGCTGCATGCCCAGCGCTCTTCCCAGGCCTTCTCGTGCGCCGCTATCACGGCCGGCCAGCCGAGGGTCTGCGCGGAGTTCAAAGCGGCCTGCGCGCTGCGAGCGGGATCGATAGCTTCTTTGCCTGCGCGTGCCATGGCGACCATCCGCGCGAGACAGACGACCTGCCCCGGGGTCGAAGTCCACTTCCACGACCATTGCGACGGGCCGCATACGGTAGGAGAAACGAGCTGGTGGTCGATCTGTAGCGATACCGCGGTGGCCATTGCGAGGCGTGTGCCGGAGGAGGCCGCGCGCCACACGCTAAGGCCCTGCTCCGCGCGTTCGGACACGAGACCGATATCCACTGCATCGATCGACGCTTCCAGCGTCACCTCGATCCCGCCCTGCTCCATTTCCAGCAGGATGATTTGCATTCCAATCGCGCGCTGGCTGAGAGACGTCATATGGAAACTGCGCAACTTGACGCCGAAAGCGGACGCGTTCGACAGGCGCGCCTTGCTGATCAACGCACCGCGGCGCATGTCGAGAATCCTCTCCTGCCGCGCTTCGTCATGATCGTGGTGAATCAGAGGCTGCCCTTGCAGCAGAAGCCGGACTTTCAGCCAATCGGGCGCGACGGCGAGCTTGGGAATGCCAGGTTCTTCACTGGCCGTATCGAAGAGTCCCGCGACGAGGGTCCGCGAGGTGGCCACCCAGCGGCCGCCACGGTGTATCGCGCGCGCGCCGCGCACACCGAAAAAGCCGTTACTGATCGCGAAGCGCGCGGCGCGGCTGCGCTCAAGCAACGAGTCGTAGCCACCTTCGGCCACGATCCAGCTCGAATCGGCAGTTGGGCGCATCACTTCATCCAACTGTTCAGGACTTTTCATGAATCCGCCGGCAAAGCCTTCCACGAGACAGTTGATCGAGATCAACTTCGTCCAGACTGGTCACGACGAGATCGGCGCCTGCCGCTTGCAGCGAGGTCGCGTCGTGCAGGCGCGCGACGCCAAGTGCCGCCATGCCAGCGGCGCGGGCGGCCTCGATACCAGCCGGCGCGTCTTCGACCACGAAGCAGTGCTCAGGCACGGCGGGCAGCTCCGCGGCAGCGAGCAGGAATATCGCCGGATCCGGCTTGCCGGCAGGCAAATCGCGGCCGCACACATTGGCGCCGAATACATCGAACAGGCTGTGGTGATCGTCGAGCGGGATGCGCCGTATCATGTCGTTCGCGTTTTTCGAGGACGACGCAACGGCAATCGGAAAACCCAGCGTCCTCACCGCATTGACGAAGCGAAGCGCGTCCGCGAAGGCGGACACGGCTCCTGCGCCGATCAGCGCCTCCAGCCGCCTCTGCTTGCTCTCTGCGTAGGCTTCGGCACGTTGTGCGGCATTCGGGACCCCCAGCGCTTGCAGCGCGGCAAGCGCGCCGCTGAACCGTGGCTTGCCGGCCACCTGGGATTGATAGATCGCCGTGGTGAAGCGTGCTGGGTCGGCGAAGCCTGTGAGCGCTTCGCGCCAGGCTCGTTCATGGGGCGACGCGAGCAGCACGCCGTCGACATCGAAAATGCCGGCGGACAGTATGCGATGGGGATCTGGCGGCGGGGCTCGGGATTGGCGGACTATCATGCGTGGCATTTGTCCAGAGTGATGGCGGGCGGTCGCAATCTGCCGCGCCTGGCTACGTTTGACGCAACGAATCGCGTCGTGTCTGGATGCACAATAGCCGACAAACGCTCGACGGGTCAGGAAAACATTCAAGCCCGCAAAATCCCGCTCGATGAATCGAGGCGCTTCAAACCTCAAAGACGACAACTGACCCTTAGCGTCGCAATCAGGCCAGGGTTATTGTCAGCAAACTCCAGCGATCCCCGGTGCAGCGTCGCCACCGCCTTCACAAGCGCCAGGCCAAGCCCCACGCCGGGGGTTCCGCGACTTGCGTCGCCGCGATAAAAACGCTCGGTCACCTTGGGCTTTTGCGCGTCCGGAATGCCAGGACCGTCGTCCGCCACCGAGATCGAGATCATGTCGTCGTGGCGAATCGCAACCACTTTGGTTTCACCACAGTCCGGCGCAAACTTCAGCGCGTTGTCAATCAGATTGCCGATCGCTTGCGCCAGCAAAAGCTGATCGGCCACGGCCGTGAGATCGTCCCCGCATTCCAGCGACAACGCGACCCCGCGCAATTCAGCTACAGGTTGATAAAATTCAACGGCATCCGAAACAATCGTCTTCAGATCGCACGGCGCAAAACCCGAGCGCCTGACACCCGCGTCGATTTCGGCAAGACGCAATAGCGCGTTGAAGATACTGATCACCCGGTCGACATCCGACAGCGCCACCTCCAACTCCGGCAGTATCTCCTCATTGCCCAGCCGTTTCGACGTGCGAGTCAGCACTTCGAGCCGCGCACGCAATTCGGTCAACGGCGTGCGCAAATCATGAGCAATGGCGTTCGACACGTTGCGCACACCATGAATCACTTCGATCAGCGCCTCTTCGGCCTGCTTGCGGGTCTTCACTTCCTGTTGCAACTGGACATTGTGCTTTTCCTGCAATTGCTGCAACGCCCGCAGTTTCAGGTGCGTATCCACTCGCGCGGCCAATTCTTCCATCTGCAACGGCTTGGTAATGTAGTCCACCGCGCCTGCACGAAAGCCCGTGATCTTATCCTCGGTCCGCGTCAGGGAAGTCATGAAGATCACCGGAATGTCGCAGGTTTTCTCCATCGCCTTGAGTCGCCGGCAAGTTTCGAAACCGTCGAGTCCCGGCATCATCACATCGAGCAGGATCAAATCGGGTTGCGCCAGTTCCGCACGCCGCAATGCCTCCATGCCATCGCGGGCGATCGCCACCCTCAGGTTATTGCTCTCCAGACATTCGACCACCAGCCCGAGATTGGCGGGCGTGTCGTCAACCACGAGCACAACGGGCGTATCGGTATCGAATGGTTCGGCTAAGCTCACGAGTTGATATCCAGATGTTGTTCTATCAGCGATAGCAAGGCTTGCGACTCGTAGCCTGCTGCCAGACGGCGCACCAGCGCCGCAAAGGGTTCATAACGGCTGTCGAGGCTGACGAGACGATCCGCATGACGCACGATGTCGCGCATCGACCCCAGCAACGCAAAGCGATGCAGCACGGCCAGTTCATCGCGCGGCGGCGCGATCAGCGCTGCGTCCGCTCCGACGGGCGTTGGACGAATCGAACATTTCAAGCAGAGTAGCGCGGCGATCTCTTTTAACAGCCGGTCGAGATCGAGTGGCTTCTCGAGAAAGACGTCCGCGCCCGCACCGAGGTTCGCCTGCGCGTTGCGTTGCGATGCGTCTGCGGACACGGCGATCACCGGCACATGACGCAACTCCTCCGAGGCGCGAATATGCCCGAGCATTTCGATGCCGCCCATCACCGGCATGACGGTGTCGAGCAGGATCAGATCGGGCGGCGATGCCATTGCTTTGGCCAACGCATCGCGGCCGTCGGCACTCTCCGAGACGCGAAAGCCGCAGCGTTGCAGCGCGTCGACGATCAGCGCGCGATTCGCGGCAACGTCGTCGATCACCAGCACATGGCGCTCATTGCCGTCACAGCCCAGGATCTCCAGCGCCGGAGCGCAATCCGAGGCCGGCGCATACGAAACCGGCGCATCGAGCTGGAACCAGAACATGCTGCCCTGACCGACGACGCTCACCACCTTGATTTCGCCGCCCATCATGCGCACCAACTGACGGCTGATTGCGAGCCCGAGACCCACGCCGCCGGTGCGCCGGGTGAAATCGCCGGCCTGTTCGAACGGCTGAAAGATCGTCTCGAGCCTGTCCGGACTCACGCCGACGCCGGTATCGCGCACCTCGAACCGCAGCCGTGCGTCGCTAATCACGCGTACGGCCAGCGTCACTTCACCGTGGTCCGTGAATTTGACCGCATTGGCAAGCAGATTCAACAACACCTGGCGAAGGCGCTTCTCGTCGACGCGAATCACCTTCGACAGATTTGGCGGCACCTCGTAGTTGAGGATCAGTTGCTTCTGGTCGGCGCGAACGCTCACTATCTCGGCGATTACACGCAAGAACGGTCCGAGCGGCACGTCCGTCACGTTCAGTTCGAGCTTGCCCGCCTCGATACGCGCGAAGTCGAGCAGGTCGTTGATGAGCATGAGCAGATGCTCGCCGCTCTGTTCGATGACACTCAGGCTCGCCAATTGCCGTTCGGTCATCGCCGCATCGCGCCGCAAGATCTGCGCGTAACCAAGAATGCCGTTCAATGGCGTGCGCAATTCGTGGCTGATGTTGGCAAGGAACTGATCTTTCGCGCGGTTCGCCGATTCCGCCGCGTCTTTCGCAACCCGCACGGTATCTTCGAGCGCCTTTCGCGCCGAGATATCCTGGAGAATCGCAATGGTGTGGATCGCCCGTCCGCTCGAATCACGCTGAAGCGCGACTGACACGCTCACCCAAACCCGCGAGCCGTCGCGCCCGAAAAGCGGCATTTCCTCCGAATAGTGCGAGAGTCGGCCTTCGCTCAACTGCCGCAATTTCTCCGCACTCGCGGCAAGGAATTCCGGATCGGCGATGTCCTGGAAGCGCCTTTCCAATAAGCTCTCGCGCTCATAACCGACGATATCGCACGAGCGCTGATTCACGCGCAGGAACCGCCCGTCGAGATCGCAGTGCACGATGCCGACCGCGGCATTTTCGAAGGTGCCGCGAAAGCGCGCCTCGCTCGAACGCAGTGCCTGTTCCGTGAATTTCAGCTGGGTAATATCTACCAGACTGCCGACGAAGCGAATCGGTTTGCCGTCGGCGTCCCACGTTGCCATGCCGCGCACGAGCACCCACCGCACGGTTCCGTCGCTATGGCACAGGCGGTTCTCCACCTCGAACACATCGACCTCTTTGCCGAGGTAGCGGAGCATCGCGGCTTCGGTGCCGGCGCGGTCCTCCGGAAGCAGGATGCTCATATAGGCGTCGTAGTCCAGCAAGGTCTGCGGACGCGTATAGCCAAGCCACTCCCAGATGTTCGAGAAGCGCGCGAAGCCCCGGCGATGATCGCCCTCGGGCATGTCGATTTCCCACACGCCGACGTTGGACCCGTACATCGCCGATTCGAGGCGTGCATTGGTCTCGCGGAGTATTTCGGCCTCTTCGGCGCGACGCCGCTGCGTCACGTCGCGAAACACCAGCACCACGCCGAGGATGTCGCCGCGCTCGTCGACGATCGGCGAACCACTGTCGTCGATCGCGATCTCGCGGCCGTCGCGCGCCAGCAGGACCGTGTGATTCGCGAGCCCGACGATCGTCCCGGCCGCCAGCACGGCTGCCACCGGGTCTTCGGCCGGCGCGCGGGTGGTCTCGTTGATCACGCGGAATACTTCCGCGAGCGGCCGCCCCATTGCCGCCTCGCGCGGCCAGCCGGTCAGCGCTTCGGCGACCGGGTTGATGAAGTTGATGCGCGACTCGCGATCGGTCGCGATCACCGCGTCGCCGATACTGGAGAGCGTGACGGCATAGCGTTGTTCGCTTTCGCGCAGCCGCCGTTCCGCGCCATGCTTGTAGAGCGCCATTTCGACGACGGTCTTCAATTGCGTGTCGTCGAACGGCTTCAGAACGTAGCCGAACGGTTCGGTGACCGTGGCGCGCCGGACAGTGTCCTCGTCGGCATATGCGGTCAGGAAAACCACGGGCAGATTCATATTTTCGCGAAGCAGCCGCGCGGTATCGATGCCGTCGAGCTTGCCTTCCAGCCGCACGTCCATCAGGATCAGATCAGGCTCGGTCTCGGCGGCAAGAGGCAATGCGTCTTCGCCACGCGCCGTGATGCCGACCACGGTGTGGCCCGCGCGGCTCATCTGCTGCGCAATGTCTCGGGCGACAACGCGATCGTCCTCGACTACAAGAATGCGGGCGGGCGCCATAGTGTGCTTATCCACGTCCGGTTGCGTTGAAAAGAATGCTGCAGGTCGTGCCGCCGCCGCGGCTCAGCTCCACGGTGCCGTGCAACTGGTGGGTCAGGTCGTGAACCAGTTGCAGGCCCAGCGAGTCCGCCTCTTCCAGTGAGAATTCCGGCGCGATGCCGACGCCGTCGTCCGCGACAGTCAACCTGCACCGCTCGTTGTCGAGCGCGCCGAGTTCGACGCGCACGCAACCGCCGCGCCCGTGCGGAAACGCGTGCTTCAAGGCGTTGGACACCAGCTCGTTGATAATCAGCCCGCACGATACGGCGCGGTTCATATCGAGCTGCACATCGTCGACCTCGACCGACAACTCCACTTCCATCTGGCGCATGTCGTAGGCGCGCGCCAGATGGCCGCACAAATTCTTCACATGGGTCGCCATCTCGATCCGCGCAAAATTGCCGGCGCGATACAGGTTCTCGTGCACCAGCGCCATCGAACGCACCCGGTTGCGGCTGTCGGCGAAGAGTTCAGCCACGGCCTTGTCGGTCACACGCGCCGCCTGCAAGTTGAGCAGGCTGCTGATCAGTTGCAGATTGTTTTTCACCCGGTGATGCACTTCGTGAAGCAAGGCTTCCTTCTCTTCGAGCAGCGCCTCTTTCTCTTCCAGCGAAGCGTTTTCCAGCGAAATGGCGGCCTGCGACGCGAGAAGCTCCAGCACCGCGAGGCGCGCCGGCGTGAACACGCCCGGCGCAAGATCGTTTTCCAGGTACAGCACGCCGATCAGTTTCGCCTGCTTCACGAGCGGCAAACAGAGCACCGCGCGAGCACGCGTCGTGCGGAAGTATTCGTCCGTCGAGAACGGATTGGGCAGCGACGCGTCGTCGAGCAGAACGCGCTCCTGCGTGCGAATGCTGGCATGCAGAATCGAGGCCGGCACATCGCGCGGCGTTACAACGGCGCTGTGAAGCTGGACCTCGATACCCTCGCGATTCGCGAGTGCCTGCGCCTCGACCCACAATTTCTCGTCACGCGGCAGAACGAGCAGCGCACGTCCGGCGCCGGCATGTTCGAGCACGATGGTCATCAACGTGCGGATCAGTTTGTCGAAGGCAATCTCGCCCGAAATGGCTTGCGACGCCTTGACGACCGTTTCGACATCGAGTTGTTCCGCCACGATGCTGCGCGTCGGCGCAATGGCGGCCGGTTCGTGGACCAGGTTCGGATAGCGCCGGTCGAGCGCCTCGACCTTTCCTAACGCGCCCCACCGGAGGTAAGCGAGCCGCGCGTTGCCCAGATAGACGAATGCGATGGTCGTGAAGCCACGCGCCAGATAGAACGTGCCGGCCACTTCATGCGCCAGCCCTTCGATCAACGGAAACTCGTGCTCGTGGGCGAGACGGATTGCATTTTCGTATTCGCGCATCGCCTCGAATTCGTTGCCGTTGATACGCGCGATCTCGCCGGCCACGAGCGCTGAACGGCAGGCGAAATTGCCCGGACAATGTTCGGCCCAGGTGACGAGTCTGGCTTGATGCTCGACCAGCGCCCGGTATTGCGCCTCATGCTGATAAGACGGCGCCTCGTCGTACTGGCGCGCGCATGCCAAGGCAGCGTAGAAATGATATTCGGCGATTTCGAAGTGACCGGACGAGGTCCACAAGAGCGGCGCCGCTTTCGCGGCGGCCGCCGTCGCCTCCGTTATATCTCCCGCGAAATAGCGCCCTTGCAGCTTGCGGATCCAGTGCCAGCACGTCGCGATCGAGAGACAGGGATCGGCTTCGAGATGCGCCTCGAAGGTAGTTTCGTCGAATGCCTCATCGTTGAAGGAGCCGAATGTGGGTGTCAGCCCGCGCAGGCTTCGAATCAGTTGCAACTGCGACCCGATAATGTCGACGATCAGCCCGAATTTCGCGGCCTGCACCACGCCCAAACGCTGCTGCGCCACGCGCTCGACATCGGCGAGAGGATCGCCCGCGGCCAGCAGGCTCGTGACGAGGCAGCAACTGCTGAAGCCGGTGTACGTGAGGTCGCCGCTCTCGCTGGCGACGTCGAACGCGCGCCGCAACAGCGGCAAAGCAGTGCGAATGTGTTTCGTCCACGGCATCACGTGATACGCGAAGCACATGTAGACGCGCGGCCTGAAACGTTGCAGCCCGCGTTCGTCGACGAGCGCGAGGCCAAGCCGGCCGAACTGGAACGCCGCCTCGTAATCGCCGAACACCGGGCCGGCCACCATGCCGAGGTAGGCATAACCGATCGACGACGCGTCGCTATTGCCGTGTTCGAGGCTCAGGTTCGCCATGCGGCACAGCACGAGGCAAACGAGATTCTCGTCGCTGAAAAAGGCCGGCGGCAGCACCGCGGTCAGCACATCGAGCGTGGCACGCCGGTCGCGATGAGTGAGAAGCGGCAGATCGATCAACGACTCGATGGGAGAATCGCCGATCTGCGCGAGAAGCCGGTCGTATTCGCCGCGCGCCTCCTCGCGGCTGGGATGAGGCTGCCAGTCGATGCCGACCTCGCGCAGATAATCGAGGCAGATCTGCACCGCCAGATCGCTCTGATCGAGCGCGGTGAACAGCGTGACACGCAACCACGCCACCGTTGCCCGATCCGGCAGATCGACCGCTCGCCGCGCGAGGTCCGCGAGCCGCTCCTTGGCCAAGCCGGTGTCGCCGGTAAGGAACTCGCACTCCGCGAGGCCGCTCTCAAGCGCGAACTTGAGCGCGTAGCAGGTCTCCCATCCCGCGTCGCCGAGCATGGCGCTGCCGATCGACAGGTACGTCGCCGCCGACGCATAGGCGGACGACGTCTTGGCGCGCCGCCCGGCAATCAGATTGAATTCCACCACCTGTAGGCGCTCGGCGGGGTCGTCGACAATTTCGATCGCGCGGTTGTACTGGTTGACGATCTCGAAGATGTTCTGCTCGATGTCCGCGGCGCTTGCGTTGGTCGCGAACATCCGGCCGATCCCCAGATGAGCGGCCGCGCGCTCGTTTTCGGGAATCAGCGCGTAGGCCGCTTCCTGGACCCGGTCGTGCAAAAACGCATAGCCCTGCTCGCGCCGGAACACGAGGCCCGCTTCCACCGCATCGGCCAGCGCACGGTGTACGCCCGCGTCCGAATTGCCACTGACTCGCGCGAGCATCGCGGTCGCCGCGCTGTTGCCGAAGCACGCAAACTGTTTGAGCGCGGCCTGCGCGGCATCCGCCACACGTTCGATCTTGCCGACCATCAGGTCGACGACGCTGTCGGAAAAGCGCGCCTCGCGCAGCGCCGCCATGTCCCATACCCACACGCGGCTCACCGGATCGAACGCGAGGTGCCGGTGCTCGGCGAGCATCTTGAGAAATTGCACCGTGAAGAAAGGGTTGCCGCCGGTTTTCTCGACAATGAATTGCGCGAGCGGCGCGACCTCGGCCGGCGCGGCATGCAGCGCTTCGCCGATCAGACGCGCCACGTCGCCAGGCTGCAGCGGCGCGAGCACGATATCGTGGACGGGCACGCCCAACTCGCGGATCGCCACGAGCGCGCGCGCGAGCGGATGGGCAGACCCTACCTCGTTGTCGCGATAGGCGCCGATGAGCAGCAGATTACGCAGGTTCGGCGCGGCAAGCAGGCTTTCGAGCAGACTGAGCGTGCCGGCGTCGAGCCATTGCAAATCGTCGAGAAAGAGCACGAGCGGATGTTCCGGGTCCGCAAATGCGCCGATGAAGCGCCCGAACACGCCTTGGAAGCGAACCTGCGCTTCCTGCGCCGAAAGCTCGGGCACCGGCGGCTGCGGGCCGAGAATCTGTTCGACTTCCGGAATCAGGTTGACGATCAGTTGACCGTTCGCACCGACTGCCTCGGCGAGCCGCCCGCGCCAACGCGCCAGGTGCTCCGCGTCCTGGGCGAGGACATGCTGCGTCAGGCTCTGAAACGCCTGCCCGAGCGTCGCATAAGGGATATCGCGCTTGTACTGTTCGAATTTGCCCGCGGCGAAGTGCCCGCCGGACGGCCCGAGGCTGGTCCGCAGTTCATGCACGAGCGACGATTTGCCGATCCCGGAATAGCCCGACACGAGCACGAGTTCCGTCGCCCCTTGCCGCACCACGCGATCGAACGCGGCGCCCAGTGCCTGCGTTTCCGTTTCGCGGCCATACAGGCGCTCGGTAATCACAAGGCGTTCGGGCAAGTCGTGAGCGCCGAGTGCGAACGGTTCGATGCGCCCGTTTTGTTCCCAGGCATTCAGGCAGCGGCGCAGATCGTCTTCAAGACCCTGCGCGGTCTGATAGCGATCCTCGGCGGTTTTCGCAAGCAGCCGCATGACGATCGCGGCGACCTGTTGCGGCACGTTGCCGGCCAGTTCGTTCAACGGAATGGGGGTTCTGGCGATATGGCAGTGGATCCACTCGATCGGCGAGTTCGCGCGATACGGCGACTCGCCGCTCAACATCTCATACAACGTGATGCCGAGCGAATAGAGGTCGGCGCGCGAGTCGATCGCGCGATTCATGCGGCCGGTCTGTTCCGGTGCGAGATAGGCGAGCGCGCTCGCCGTGAAGTCAGGCAGCGCGCCGGCCAGCGCCTCGCCGCTCGCGTGCGAGGCAATGCCGAAACCAGTCAACGCCGCGTCGCCCGTTTCCGGATTCACCAGAATATTGGCTGGCCGGATGTCCTTGTGGATCAGACCGCGCCCATGCAGCGCGCCGAGCGCCGACGCGAGATTGGCGGCAACCAGCAGAAAGCGGCCAAGCGGCAAAGACTCTTTCGGCAGCGCGGCCAGCGACACGCCGCCCGGGTCTTCGAGCACCAGCGCCGTACTGCCGCGGTGTTCGATCAGCGCGTGCGGCCGGGTGGCGAACCGGCCGTCGAGCAGGCCGCGCAACTCATACGCATGCTCGAGACGCGCCTGACTCGTGGCGCTGGGTTGCTGCGCCGGCAAGGTGACGGTGAGCCACGTTGGCGTGCCGTCGCGCCGGTCGATACGGGACAGCAGGAACTCGCCGTCGTCACAGAGTGTTTCAAACCCGAAGCCTGCCAACTCGATCATGCTGCCCCCGCCTGCCCCTGTCGCGCTATTCGTTCGCCGTCAGCATGTAGCCGGCGCTGCGAACCGTCCTCAGCAAGGACCGCTCGAAGCCCGCGTCGATCTTGTGGCGTAATTTGCTTACGTGAACGTCGATGACGTTCGTTTGCGGATCGAAGTGATAATCCCAGATATTTTCGAGCAGCATGGTGCGCGTGACGACCTGGTCGGCGTGGCGCATCAGGTACTCCAGCAGCTTGAACTCGCGCGGCTTCAGCAAGATCGGCTTGCCGGCGCGCGCCACCTTGCGCGAGAGCAGATCGATCGAGAGATCGCCGACCTTCAGGGTCGTCTCCGCGTAGCTTTCATGCGCGCGACGGGTCAGCGCATCGAGCCGTGCCAGCACTTCGCCGAATGCAAACGGCTTGACCACATAATCGTCACCGCCCGCCTTCAGGCCGCGAATCCTTTCGTCGACGTCGTCCAGCGCGCTCACGATCAGGATAGGCACCCGGTTGCCGGTCGCGCGCAAGGCCGTGATGATCCCCAGGCCGTCGATCCCGCCTGGCAACATGCGATCCATGATGATGGCGTCATAGGTTTCGCTGGCGGCGAGGAACATGCCGTCCCGGCCGTTGTCGGCCGAATCGATCACGTGGCCTTCCTCGACGAGGCCTTTTTTCAGAAATCCCGCAACCTGTTCGTTGTCTTCGACGAGCAAGATTTTCATTTAACGCTCGCGCCTTCCCATCGTCATTTGATGCGCCGCCGGGGGCAACAGCATGCCCTCGGGCGAATTACCCGCCAATCGGCCGATTATCCGCGAAAAGCACGACATCCGATTTACGGATGCCATTAAATTTTTTTAATCTTTCCGCAAACTGGCGCCGGTAGAGTCACGGTTGGAAAAATCATCTGCGAATCACCTTCGAATCACCTGCGCATCACCCGCGTCTTGCGCGCCTTCAGGCTTTCCGAACTGCCGCGTTAACTATCGTTAATGATTTCCCCATCCTGAGGAGATCGCGCTGCTCATAAGATCGTCTCCATTGCCTGGATGTGCAATCACGAAACCCCAAGCGGAATGGTCATGATAAAGATCGGACGAGTCGACGTTTCGCCAGAGCTTCGGCAGCTTTATCTGGAAGGCCGGCCATTGCGCGTCGGCGCGCGCGCGTTCGATATTCTCGAAGTGCTGATCAACGCGAGCGGGCGGCTGGTCAGCAAAGAGGCGCTGTTCCAGCAGGTGTGGCCGGAAACTGTGGTGGAGGAAAGCAATCTGCAGGTGCATATTTCCGCGCTGCGGAAGTTGCTCGGCGAAGACAAGGACCTCATCAAGACCATACCGGGCCGCGGCTATCGCCTGATCCGTACACACGACGCAGGCACCTCGACGGACGAAGCGCCTGCCGACCCGCCGCGCCTCGACGAGCGCCCCGCCGCGAATAACGTGCCGCACTGCTGCACCCCGCTGATCGGGCGCGAGCAGGCACTCGCGGACGTGATCGCCGCGCTCGATTCCGCGCCGCTCGTGACGCTGGTCGGCACCGGCGGCATCGGTAAAACACAGTTGGGGCTGGAAGTGGCGCGCTGCCAGATAGCGTCGTTCGAGGCGGTCCGCTTCGTCAATCTTTCGGTCGTCGAACACCCGGAGGCGACCTTGAGCGCAATCGCCGAGGCACTGGGATTGCATGCCACACAGGCCGAGACCACGCCTGAGCACCTGATTCAAGCCATCGGCGCACGCGAGCTGCTGCTCGTACTGGACAATTGCGAGCATGTGATTCAGGAGGCCGCGACCATCTGCGAGCAACTCATCGAGGTCAATCCCAATCTCAGGATCCTCGCAACGAGCCGCGAGCCCTTGCGAACCCGCATCGAACAGATTTACTGGGTGGCGCCGCTCGAGGTGCCCCGCGAAGACGTCGCGCCTGAAGACATTCTCAACTACAGCGCGGTCCACATGTTCATTGCGCGAACCCGCGCGCGTGATCCGCACTTTCGCCCCGACAGCGAAAGCCTCAACCTGATCGGCACGATCTGCCGGCGGCTGGACGGCGTGCCGCTCGCGCTGGAACTGGCCGCGGCCCGAGTCACCGCGCTGGGTATCGGCGAACTGGTCGCGCAACTCGACAATCGCTTTCGCGTGCTCACCGGCGGACTGCGCACCGCGCCGGCACGCCAGCAAACCTTGAAGGCGGCGCTCGACTGGAGCAGTCAGTTTCTGTGCAAGCGCGAGCGCACCGTGTTGCGCCGACTCGGCGTGTTTCGCGGCAGCTTCCATCTCGGTGAGGCGTGTGCGATTGCCGCATGCGAAGACCTCTCCGTCGACGACGTGACCGAAGCGATCGCCGGTCTCGTCTCGAAGTCGCTGCTCATGTTCGGGCCGCGCGGTTCGGCCATGAGCTATCACCTGCTCGAAACGACCCGGGCCTACGCGCTGCAGATGCTGGCCGAGGCCGGCGAGAGCGAAACCGTCGAGCGCTGGCACGAACACTATGCCCGCACGCGCGGCGCCGCGGGGGACGCGATGGATGCACCCGCCGCGCGCTACGGCTGATCGCGTCTCGCGATCCCGGACCGTTGAACGAACGCGATGCGCACGCTTGCGCTCAGGCCGCGCCGTTCCTGCGTCCAATGGCCAGCTCGATCGAATCGAGCAGCACTTCTTCCGCGAACGGTTTGCGCAGGAAGCTGATGGCGCCGTGCCGCAGCGCGCGCGCCACCGTCACGTCGTCGCCATGCGCGGACATGAATACCACCGGGATATTTCTGCCCTCCGCGTTCAGTTGGCGTTGCACTTCGAGGCCTGGCATGCCCTGCATCCTGACATCGAGCAGGACACACAGCGCATCGTCAACCTCCGGAGAAGCAAGGAATTCCTCTCCCGACGAAAACGTCACAGCCGTATAACCCACCGCTTTCAGCAGGTTTCCGACACCATTTCGTACCGATGCGTCATCGTCGACGATGCAAACAAAGCTCATAGCTGCCAATACTCCAATTGCGCCGACGTAATCACAGAAAAAAATATCCGGCGCGATATTCACTGCTTCAGGAGGCTCAGCGCGTGCGGCGTATCACTTCCCACATTCTGGCGAGTTCGATGAGCGTCTTTGCCTGCATCTTGCTCATCACTCGCCGTTTGTGCACTTTCACCGTCACTTCCTGCGTGCCGAGTTCATGTGCCATCTGCTTGATCATCCTGCCTTCCACCGCCAGTTCGAATACGTCCATTTCGCGCGGCGTCAACGCGGCGGCACGTTGCAGCACATCCGCATGGAACGCGCGCTCCGCGAGGTTGGCCTCGTCTTCCGCCAACGCTCGCCGCACTGCTTCGAGCAGCTCCTCGTCGTCGATCGGCTTGGTGAGGAATTCATGCGCACCCGCCTTGATCGCGCGCACCGACATTGGAATCGATCCGTAGCCGGTCAGGAAAATAACGGGCACCTGTACGCCCTGTTGCGCGAGTTGGCTTTGCACGTCGAAGCCATTCGTGCTTTTCAGGTTCATGTCCAGCAGAATGCACATCGGCACGTGCGGAAATGCTTGCGACAACACCTCGGCGGGCGACGCAAAACCTTGCGCATTGAAGCCTGCCGAACGCAACAGGCGCACTAGCGCGTCACGCACCGTTTCCTCATCGTCAATCACATACACCATCGGTTCGAGTTCCGAAGGAACAGGCATTGCAGAGTCCACAAAAAATTCGAGCGCCGTCATCGTACATGAGGCCCGACGCGACCAACGGCTCTGCGAAACGCGGTCAATACCGATCTCATCGCGAGGCAACGGCTTCCATCGCCAGCTTGCCGCCGAGCGCCGCCGCGCCGAACACGCGACCATATGGCTGCTCGTAAGCGGGCGCGAGGTAGGCCGCCCGTCTGCTCAACACTGCGTCTGCCTCGTCCGATTCGTGCAGCTTGCGCAACGCATATTCACGGGTCGTCTCCAGCAGGAAATACTCTTTGGTCTTGCTGTCGAAAGTCGTCATGAGAAAGCACTTCGAAGCAAGGCCGACAATCGCCTCCGTCACTTCGTTGCACGGCAGTCGTGCGCAGGCGGCGACGGCACACGCGGCTTCGAGCGAAAAGCGGGCCGGGAACACGCCTAGCCGGTGCAGCACCAGGCGCTCCGTCGTGCTGAGCAGCTGATAGCTCCAGTCGAGCGCGGCCTCCAGCGTCTGCTGGCGCGGCGGTGCGGTTCGGCGGCCACCCGTGAGCGACTGGAAACGGTCGTCGAGTTCGGCAACCAGCTTGCGGATGCCGAACACCGCGGCGCGGGCCGCCGCCAGTTCGAGCGCGAGCGGCACGCCGTCGAGCCGGCGGCAGATCGTCGCGACCATCTCGAGGCTGCTGCGGTCGCTATCGACCGCCGCGTTGAGCGCGTTCATCTGCGTGAGGAACATGCGCACCGACGCGCAGCAGAGAATCGCCTGGGAACTTGCGCCCGCTTCGGGCGTGTCGAGCGGCGCGACCCAGTAGAACTTCTCGTCGCGCGTGCGCAGCGGCTCACGGCTCGTGGCCAGAATGCGCAGATCCGCGCTGGCCTGCACCAGCAGTTCGCAAATGGTGGCCGCCGACTCGATCACATGTTCGCAGTTATCCAGCAGCACCAGCAGCTTGCGGCCGCGAATCGCGGCGACCAGCGACTGAAGCGGCAAGTCGGCGTCCGCGCGCACCACACCGAGCGCGTCGGCGACGGTGTTGATCGCGGCCTGGGCGTTCTGCACCGAGGCGAGCGTGATGAAACACACGTCCATGTCCGAGATATCCGCGATCGACTTCGCCACCGCAATGCCGAGCTGCGTTTTGCCGATGCCGCCCGAGCCGAGCAACGTGACGATCGGCGTTCCCTTCAGCGCGCGGGCGATGTCGACAATGGCCGCGTCACGGCCGATCAGGGGCGTGTGGCAGACCGGCAAGCTGCTCCAGCGCGCCGCTTCTGCCTGCCTCGCCGCAACGGCGCCGTGCAGGTCGGCCGGCCCGGACGGTTCGGCCGGAATGGTCAGGCGGTAGCCGCGGCCGGAGATCGTGCGAATCACCTGGCTATCGGCGCCGAAAATCTTCCTGAGCGACGACAACTGCACGTGGATATTGTTTTCCTCCACCACCGAGTCCGGCCAGACATGCCGAAGAATTTCGTCTTTCGTCACCGTTTTGCCTGCCGCGCGGATCAGCAATTCGAGAATATCGAATGCGCGCGAGCCGACCTGAAGCAATCGATTCTCCAGGTACACCTCACGCATTTCCAGCGACACTATGACTCGACCGATCTTGATCATGCTGCACTCACGCCTGGTTGATTAGCGGGACAGGCACGCTATGGCGATTTCGCCTGTTGCACCAACGCACTCAGTGCAAAGCTTGCGTCGTCGAACCCATACTAAATGGGAAAGTCATCTGAAACTATTATCCATAGGGATATGAGGCGGGCCGCCAGTGCCTGCCACCAGCGGGCCCAGTCCCGGCTGGTGGCGGTCTGCGGCGCAATTGCCGGGTCCGCGGAGCGCGTCCCGTATCACACCAACGTATGACTGCGTCATGCGCCGGGCCGGGCCGGCCTATCCGGCCGGCTTTGCCCGCCAGGCAAGGCATGACGCGCCTACGCCGCCTCCTGCGTGCGAATCGGCAAGCAACCGTGCTGCGGCGAAAGATCGAGGCCGCCCGGACCACGATACTGGGCCCCGTCAGTCTTCCCTCACCCGATTCAGTTGCGCAGCCCTTCGCGGCCGGCGCCCGGAGAACACGTCATGCGCACCGAGAAAGCCTTCCGGTTTCGCCCCGCTTACGGCTATGCAGCCGCCGTCGTGTGTGTCGCGCTCGCGGCCTGGGGCGCGGTGAATCCGCCGCCCACGCTCGGCATCGTGCAGACGCTCGACCAGACCGACCTCGACACCCAGTTGCCGCTCGAACGGTTTGCCGTCGCGGCCGGCAACGCGGCCGCCTCGTCATCGCGAGCGCTGCGGCAGACCGAGCAGTCGTTACCGCTTCCATTGCCGCGGCATGCCGAGCGGACCGTGCCGCAAGACCGACGCATCAGTGGCGATACTCGCAATGGGAAGGCTGAGGCCGGCAACGGCTTTGCGAGGCTGAGCACGCCACGCCGGAAGAGCAACGCGCACGATGACTACCGGACGATCGAAAACTGGAAGAACTGGACGTGACCGAAACGTTCCCGCTCGTCCGACCACTCGCCAATCATCGGAGGTACTCCATGATCAACCCATCGCAGCGACCCGCCGTGCCCTCCAGTGTCAAACCGGCGGCCACCATCGCGGACCCGAAAATCTGGCGCTGGTATGCGGATCTGATGGCCGATCGGCGCCTGGTGTGCGAGCACGACGGCGCACGGTGGGTCGTCGCGGTCGACGGAAGGCGCCTCGCCGACGAGCGCGCATTCGAAACCGCGGTGCACAGCGCCTATGCGATGACGCGCGCGCTCTCGGCATTGAATAGCGCGCGCGTGGCCTGAGCCGCCGCAACACGCGCTACGCGGGAAGCACGAAAAAAAACGAAAGAAAGAAGCGAAGGAAACGCAAGCAAGCGCCGCAAGCGGCGCCTGCCCGATCATTCCTCGTCGGGATACACCCCGGCCGACACGATGCATACAAAGGCGGTCGCTTTCAGCAGGCACTCCACCGAAGACAGCACGAATCCCAGCGGAAACACGCGATATTCGACCGGCAGCCCGAAGGCCACCGCCATCAGGCCGATCGTGCAAAGGAACGCGTAGACGATCCGCGCCATCCGGCTGCCGGACAGAACAAAGCCCACCAGCGCGACCCACAGCAATTTGGCGATGACGCACGCAGCCGCATCGCGCGTGGACAGGCTGACCCAGATCTCGAACGGCAATTCGAAAACCGACCAGACCGCGGTCGCGACAACAACCCGGCGCGTCCAGCGCCCGAGCGCAGCGGGTTCGACCGGCGCCAGGACCTGAGCGCGCCAGTCCATCGCGTCGGCGCGCTCGGCGGCCGGCACAAACATCAGATCGGTGCCGCTCGTGTCGCGGTGTGATTCGTTCAGATAGCGCATCTCGATGCTCCGGTGGTGCCCAGGTATCGGCGTGGAATGAGTCGCAGCGAATAAGTCGCAAGGAATGCGGCGCCGCTGCGCAGACTTCGCGTGGCCTCGCCGGGTGGAAACCATTATTCGCCGCGCCACTGCGCCGATCTTTTCAGAACGCCTGCGAGCTTTCGAAAATGCACGGCGCGTGCCGCCATGCCGCCCTGGCGCCGCCGGCCCACACCGTATCCGGCGTGCGAATCCGAAACAGACGGGCATTTAAACAAGATCCCAGTGCGGGCGCGGCCCATCCTTCCACTTCATGTCCCTCAACGAAACACCTGGAAACGGCCATGTCCAAACGAAAGACAATCCGCATCTACAGCGAGCCTGCGGGCGGCTGGGGTGCGCTGAAGGCAACCGGCGAAGCGCTCGCGCTGCAAGGCGTAGCGGTGTCCGGCGCGAAGACGCTGTTGCGGATGAACCAGCCGGAAGGCTTCGACTGCCCGGGCTGCGCGTGGCCGGATCCGAAGCACACTTCGTCGTTCGAGTTCTGCGAAAACGGCGCCAAGGCGGTGGCGTGGGAAGCCACCGCGAATCGCTGCACACCCGGCTTTTTTGCCGCGCACAGCGTCTCGGAGCTGGCCGCGTGGGACGACTACGACCTCGAAATGGCCGGCCGCCTGACCCACCCCATGGCCTACGACGCAGCCTCCGATCGTTATCTGCCGATCGAATGGGACGATGCCTTCGCGCTGATCGCGCGGCATCTGAACGGCCTCGATAGCCCCGATCAGGCCGACTTCTACACCTCCGGACGAGCGTCCAACGAAGCCGCGTTTCTGTACCAGATCTTCGTGCGCGAGTTCGGCACGAACAACTTCCCCGACTGCTCGAACATGTGCCACGAGGCGACCAGTGTCGGCCTTCCCGAATCGATCGGCGTCGGCAAGGGCACGGTGCTGCTCGAGGATTTCGAGGAAGCCGACGCGATTTTCATTTTCGGTCAGAATCCCGGCACCAACAGCCCGCGCATGATGAGCGATCTGCACAGCGCCTCGCGGCGCGGCGCGAAAATCGTCTCGTTCAATCCGTTTCGCGAGCGCGCGCTGGAGCGCTTCGCGTCGCCGCAGGATCCGCTGGAAATGGCCACGCTGGGCTTCACGCAGATCAGCTCGTTTCTGTATCAGGTGCGCGTGGGCGGCGACGTCGCCGTGCTCAAAGGCATGATGAAAGCCGTGATCGAGGCGGACGACGCGGCGCTCGCCGCCGATGCGCCGCGCGTGCTCGATATCGAGTTCATCGAAGGACATACGCACGGTCTGGCGGACCTAGTCGCCGATCTGCGCGCCACCCGCTGGGAGGCGATCACGCAGCAAAGCGGGTTGTCGCGCGACGACATCCAGAACGCCGCCGACATTTACATGAAGGCCAAAAACGTGATCCTCGTGTACGGCATGGGGCTCACGCAGCATCACCGCGGCACCGAAAACGTCCAGCAGATCGCCAACCTGGCGCTGTTGCGCGGCAATGTGGGCCGGCCCGGCGCGGGCGTGTGCCCGGTGCGCGGACACTCGAACGTGCAGGGCAACCGCACCGTCGGCATCACGGAGAAGCCTTCGCCGGCATTGATCGACGGGATCGAACGGGCCTTCGGCTTCCGGCCGCCCGCGGCGCACGGCCATGACGTGATCGCCGCGATCGAGTCGATGATGCGCGGCGACGCCAAAGTGTTCATGGCGCTAGGTGGCAATTTCGCCGCCGCCGTGCCCGACTGGATCCGCGTGCAGGCGGCGATGCGCAAGCTGGACCTGACGGTGCACATCGCCACCAAACTCAATCGCAGCCACCTCGTGCACGGCAAGGACGCGTTGATTCTGCCGTGCCTCGGCCGCACCGAGATCGACATCCAGGCGGACGGTCCGCAGTCGATCACCGTCGAAGATTCGATGTCGATGGTGCATGCTTCCGGTGGCCGCAACGAGCCGGCCTCCCCGCATCTGAAGAGCGAACCGGCGATCGTCGCGGGCATTGCGCGTGCAACGCTCGGCGCGCACTCCCACGTGGATTGGGAACACCTCGTGGCGAGCTACGACCGCATTCGCGACAAGATCGAAATCGTCTACCCGATCTTCCAGGCGTACAACGAACGGATTCGCGTGCCGGGTGGCTTCCATCTGGCTTCGAGCGCGCGCGAACGCGTCTGGGCCACGCCGACTGGCCGCGCGAATTTCCTCGTCTTCAAGGGACTCGACGAAAACCCGGTTCACAACGATCCCGACGCGCTGTGGCTCACCACCATGCGCAGCCACGACCAGTACAACACCACGCTCTACTCGCACTCGGACCGTTACCGCGGCGTGTTCGGCCAACGCGACGTGATCTTCATGAACACGCGTGAATTGCAGAAACGCAACCTGCATCCGGGCGACCGGGTGGATGTGTACGCGCTGTCCACCGATGGAATCGAGCGCGTGATCCGCAGCTTCAAGGTGATCGACTATTCGCTGCCCGACGGCTGCTGCGGCGCGTATTACCCGGAGGCCAATCCGCTCGTGCCGCTGTACGCGTTCGATCCGAAAAGCCGCACCCCGTCGTACAAGTCCGTCCCGGTGAAGATCGCGCGCGCCGCGGCGGTCGGTCCCGACTCCACTCATCAGGCGGCGATTATCGGCGCTGCGGGAGCCCATCATGCATCTTAGTGACGTCCTCGATCTGTCTCGCGCCCAGTTCGCGATGACAGCCATTTTTCACATTCTGTGGCCGATTCTGACCATCAGTCTGTCGGCCTTCCTCGTTCTGATCGAAGTGCTGTGGCTGCGCACCGGCAACGTCGGCTATTACCGGCACGCGCGCTTCTGGAGCAAGCTGCTGGTGCTGAATTTCGCGGTGGGCGTGGTCAGCGGCATTCCGATGGAGTTTCAGTTCGGCACCAACTGGGCCGGCTTTTCGCGTTATAGCGGACAGTTCTTCGGCAATATTCTCGGCTTTGAAGGCGCGATGGCCTTCATGCTCGAAGCCGGCTTCATCGGCGTGATGCTGCTCGGCTGGGGCCGCGTGCCGCGCGCGGTGCATCTGTTCGCCACCTCGATGGTCGCGCTCGGCTCCAGCATCTCGGCCTTCTGGATCATGGTCGCCAATTCGTGGATGCAGACGCCGGCGGGCGTGACGGTGGAGAACGGCAAGATCATCGTCACCGACTATGCCGCGGCGATCTTCAATCCGGATATGGTGTGGGGCGTCACGCACATGTGGGTCGCGGCGATCGAAACGGGCATGTTCGTGATCGCCGGCATTTCCGCGTGGAACCTGTTCAAGCGCCGCAATCCGGAGTTCTTCGCGCGCTCGTTCAGGATCGCTTTGCTCGTGCTCGTAGTCGCCGCGCCGCTGCAGATCTGGCTCGGCGATTCGAGCGGCGGCAGCGTGTTCGAAACGCAACCGGCCAAAGGCGCCGCAATCGAAGGACACTGGACCACCAACCAGCCCGGCACCGCTGCCTCGTGGTCGCTGCTCGCCTGGCCGGACCAGAAAGCGCAACGCAATGACTGGTCGATCGAAGTGCCCGGCATGTTGAGCATTCTCGCCACCCATACGCTGCACGGCGAGGTCAAAGGCCTCAGCGACTTCGCGCCGGCCGACCAGCCGCCAATGCTGCCGCTGCTGTATTACGCGTTCCGCGTGATGGCGGGTATCGGTTTCGCTTTCATGGTGCTGGCCTTCTGGACCGCGTACGTGTTGCGCAAAACACGCGGCAATCTCGAACGGCTGCTCGAACAACGCAAGCTGCTGTTCGCCTGGGTGCTGTGCATTCCGCTGCCCTATGTCGCGGTCGAAGCCGGCTGGATCGTGCGCGAAGTGGGACGGCAGCCGTGGGTCGTGTACGGCTTGCTGCGCACGAAAGATGCCGTGTCGACCGTGGCGGCGTCGTCGGTGACGCTCAGCATGGTGATGTTCTTCTGCTTCTACGTCGTGTTGCTCGGCACCTTCTTCGTGCTCGCGCGCAACTGGCTGCGCGCCGGCCCCGACCTCACGCTGAACCCGCCTGCGGCCATCAAGGCCGAAGCGGCGGCGAGCGTCACCGAGTACTAAACCATTCCCGTTGCAAGGACATCTCATGGACAGCTCCACTCACACGATGCTCGCCATCACCTGGTTCGGCCTGATCGGCCTGATGCTGGTGTTCTATGTCGTCACCGACGGCTTCGATCTCGGCGTGGGCATACTCAGCCTGCTGCGCAAGCGCCGCGAAGATCACGACGTGATGGTGCAGAGCATCGGCCACGTCTGGGACGCCAACGAAACATGGCTCGTCGTGCTCGGCGGCGCCCTGTTCGGCGCCTTCCCCGCCGCGTACGCGCTGCTTCTGCAGGACTTGTATTTACCGGTAATGCTGTTGATTGCCGGCTTGATCATGCGCGGCGCCGCGATCGAATTCCGTCACAGCGTGTCGCACGGTCCGGCCTGGGACAAGGTGTTCGGCATCGGCAGCCTGGTCGCCGCGATCGCCCAGGGCGTGATACTCGGCAAGGTGATCACCGGCCTGATTCCGGGTGACATGAGCGGCGTGTTCATCGCCGTGACCGCTATCGGCGTGGTGGCGGGTTACACGCTGCTCGGGTCCACCTACCTCGTGAAGAAGACCGTAGGTTCGATCGAGCAATGGTCGCGCCGCCTCGCCTTGCTGAGCGCGTTTGTCACGGTGGCCGCGGCCGTCGTGCTCACGGCGGCGACGTGGTTCATCAGCGAGGTCGGACAGGATCGGTGGACGCAGCACGGCGTGTTTCATCTGCTGGCTGCGCTGGGGCTCGCTTCGGCTCTTGCCTTCGCCTACATCATGGGGTCGCTCTATCTCGGCAGTGCACGTGGGCCGTTTCGCGCCTCGGTTGTGTTGTTCGTGTTGTCGTTCGTCGGGCTGGCTGTCAGCCTGTTCCCGGACTTCGTTCCGGGCAAGCTGGGGATTGTCGAGGCTGCCTCCGATACCTCCACGCTGGTGTTCATGCTGATCGGCATCGGCCTGATCTTTCCGGTGATGATCGGCTATAACCTGTACCAGTACTACATCTTCCGCGGAAAGGTGATTGGCGAGGTACATTCCGGCGAATAATGGGCGGACCTCCGCGATGGCGGCGGAGGTTGTCGTAGCGGGTTGTTGTAGCGGGTTGTCGTAACGGGTTGTCGTAACGGGTTGTTGTAACGGGTTGTTGTAGCGGGTTGTCGTAACGGGTTGTTGTAAATCTCCCGGACACTCTCCTGCGCTGCTGAGCCAACAAAAAGGCGCGAATCCGATTCGCGCCTTTTTCTTTCCCTTCCTGCCGCATACATTCCCCGATCAATCCAGAACCGCCTCATTGACCACTCGCTCCAGAATCATCGCCCCGACATTGAGCGGTGCCGGCCTGCAAGGCCGGGGCTTATAGATCGCATCGCCCGGACGAATCGCCCGCCCGCTCACCGCACAAATGCCGGCCACCCGTGCACGGCTGGCGTGCCAGACCTGGTCGCCATACGAGCAATGCGTCGGGTCGCGCCACACCACCGTGGCGGTGGATTGCGACGGGCGGTCGATCACTTGCACCTGAACCTCGAAGCGCTCGCCCATCACCGGCAAATGCGCCTCTTTGCGCCCATCGTGAGCCGCCACCGTGGCTACGTCGAAGGCCGCAGCGTCCGTATTGCCGGACAGGACAGACAACAACCCAATGGTCTGCAGCCACGGATCGGTGAAACTCGCTTTCATCAGCATGATTGCACTCCTGTTTCAGATAAACCCATTGATCATCGGGACGGTCCGGCCGGAATTGCCGGCGCTGTGGGCCGATCAACGCATCCGCATGCGCTCGGGCACCACCCGGTCGATATGCCGGCATGACGCCGCGGCCTCGACCACCATTTCCGCCATTACCCTTGTTGCCTGTTGCCCGTTTCCTGCTGAACGAGCAATGCGCCAACCCGCAACACGCTGTCGTCATGCGAGGCACGCGCGCCGCTCGGCGGCGACCCTGCGTCGCTCATCATCGCGACCGCGGGCTGCCGCAGGAATGTCTCGCTCACTTCCAGAAACGCGTGAATCTGTTTACCGATCGACATTCGCTTTCATCCTCCAGCAGTAAGGCGTTTCTCCAACAATGCGTTTGAACACCGTCGTGAAGTGAGCCTGCGAACGGAAGCCGCAACTCAATGCGACGTCGAGCACGTTGTATTTCGTCTCGCGCAAAAGCGTCTGTGCATGTTCGATCCGGCGACGCAACAGGTAGTCGTGCGGACGCATGCCGGTCGCGCGACGAAACTGCGAGGCGAAGTGCATCCGCGTGAGCCCCGTGCTGTTGGCGATATCGGCGAGACCGATCGGTTCGGCAAGATGCGCTTCGACGAATTCGATCGCGCGGCTAAGCCGCCATGCCGGCAAGGCGCTTGCCTCGCGCGTCTGCCGCCCGGTCACGGTGAAGTGCCGTGCGATCACGCGCGACACGATCGCGAGGCTCACGCTGTCGGTGAAGACCTTGCCGAGCGCGGCGTCTTCGGATTGCGAAACGGCGAGCGCCTGCCCAAGACGTTCGAGCGCGGGATCGCGCACGAGCCTGGGATCGTCGATACGGATGTCGCCCGCGTGCGGCCGGCCGAACGTGTCTTCGAAACATTCACCCAGCACCTGCTGCGACACGAACAGATGCAGCACATCGGCGGGCGACTCGAACACGGCGCGGCACGCCACCTGCGGTGCGGTGATCTGCACGGCGCCCGCGGTCACTCTGCCGCGCACGAGCGTACGCTCGGCATGGGAGAACGTCAGCGACGTGCATTTGAGATTCATCGCCACGCAATGGTGCGCGACGCTGCCAGGATTGACGACCGCGATCGGCTGCGTGTCGTGACGGGTCCAACGCGACACGAGGATGTTGCCGCGCTCATGCGCGCCGGTATCCTCGTCGGTGGGACAGCGCCATTGATGCTCCGTGCCGACCCGGCTCACCAGCGTCCTGCGCACGACATCCGTTGCGGTTTCGGGGTACGACATCGACGAACTGATCATGATCGGGTCATCCGAGTAAGTGATGTGACAGTGCCCGGTGAGAGCGGCGCTGCATGGACTCCAAGGTATCGCACGGCGGTGGGCCCAACCAGCCCTACATACGGTTGCCTGAAATGACCAATGGTTGGGTCGTTTCATATTCAGGTTTAGTCGCGCTGCGAACCGCGCAGGCAGCGCTACACCGCGCCTCGCGGGCGCAAGCGCCGGGCGCGTGTGAGAATGGGTTGGAACGGCCGTGCTTCCCTGAACAGAAGCGGTGAACTACCTATACCTGCGTATGAGTCCGCTAGCCCGAGGGTCGCGGACTCTACGCACAAACTGCGCCGTCGCGCACGGCGGCGCTCAACTGCGCGAACTGCGCGCCGGCGTGGCCATGCCTTGCGGCGGCTTGATGCCGAGCGCCTCCGCCTTCAACACGAAATCGGCGAGCGAGCGCGCGCCCATCTTGCGCATGGCCTGACCGCGATGAATCTTGACGGTGATCTCGCTCAGATTCAGCTCGCCCGCAATCTGCTTGTTCATCAGACCGGCGGCGACGAATGCCATGACTTCGCGTTCGCGCGACGTCAACGATTCGTAGCAGCGGCGCAGGTCCGCCACGGAGCGCCTCGCCGCGCGGCGTTCCTCGTCGCTCGCCAGTGCATGCGCGACGGCGTCCAGCATGTCCTGATCGCGAAACGGTTTGGCCAGAAAATCCTTGGCGCCGGCCTTCATCGCCTTGACCGTCATGGCAATGTCGCCGTGCGCGGTCATGAAGACGATCGGCAGACCCAACTCGCTCGCTGCGATCTGCTCCTGCACCGCAAGCCCGCTTTGTCCTTTCAGACGCACGTCGAGGATCAGGCAGCTCGGCACGTCAGGCATGTCGAAAGCGAGAAACTCCTGCGCGGAGCCAAAGGTTTCGACACTCAGACCGACCGAGCGCAACAGATTCCTGACGGCGTCGCGCATCGACTCGTCATCGTCGACCACGTACACCATCGAGCTGATTGCGTGAGTGCCGCTATCGGCGCTCACATCGCTGTGCGGATCACTGCTCATGACTTCTCCCTTCATCGACGGGCAGAACGAACTTCAGCACCGCGCCGCCCGCTTGCGGCGATTCGGCCCAGATGAGGCCGCCGTGCGCCTCGACGATCGAACGGCAGATCGACAGTCCCATACCCATGCCATCGTCCTTGGTCGTAAAGAACGTATTGAACAAACGGCCGGCGTTTTCTTCGCTGATGCCCGTGCCCGAGTCCTGCACCATCACCTCGGCCCGCTCGTCGTCGAAGCGGCGCGTGGCGATCAGCAGCTTGCGCGGCCCGGCCACCTCCGCCATCGCCTGTACGGCGTTCATGATGAGATTGATGAGGATCTGCTGCAGTTGCACGCGATCGCAGTAGGCGGTCAGCGGCGGCACCGCGAGGTCGACGTGCAACTCGATGCGATGACGATCGAGTTCGCGCCGCACCAGTTCGATCGACTCGCCGACGATCCCGTCCAGATCCACCGTCGCCGGCAGACGGTCGCGCTTTCTCGCCATCGCGCGGATGCGCTGGATCACCTCGTCCGCGCGTTTCGCGTCGCGGATCATCTGCGCGATGGACTGCGCCGTTTCGTTTATTTCCGGCGCCGGACGGTTCAGCCAGCGCAGCGCCGCGCCGCCGGATGTCATGATCGCCGCGATGGGCTGAGTGACCTCGTGCGCGATGGAAGCGGCCAGCTCGCCGAGCATGGTGATCCGCGTCGCGTGAGCGAGTTCGTCGTTGGAACGTGCGAGCGCTTCCTGGGCGCGCCGGGCCCCGGTGATATCCATCAGCGCGCCGACATACTCGCTGTAGCCCGGCTGCCGGGTCGCGAGACGAGCAACGTAGTGGACATACTTGACGCTGCCGTCCGGCATGACCAGCCGGTGCTCGATATCGACCCGCGTTTCGCCGCCAGCGGCCTGTTCGAATCCGCCACGCACCAGCGCGAGATCGTCGGGATGCGTGCGCGCGAGCATCGCGTCGATCGACGGCACGGTATCGCGCGGGTAGTCGAAGATGCGGTAGGCCTCGTCGGACCACCAGGTCTCGCCGTCCGGAAAGCGCACGGCGATGCTGCCGGTGTTGCTCAGCCGTTGCGCGTCGCGCAAAAAGGCCTCGCTGCGCTCGAGCGCCTGCTCCGCCCGCTTGCGCCCGGTAATGTCGTTGTTGGTCGCCAGCACCGCGCGCGGGTTGCCCTTCTCGTCGCGCCACAGCGCGGCGCGGCTCGAAATCACGACGACACTGCCGTCGTGACGCACGCGCGTGAGTTCGCCCACCCAGCGGTTCGAGCGCAGCAACTCGGCGCGAATCTCGTCATAGGGGACGGGAAAGACCGTCTGCGTCATTTCCTGCAGCGATTGCCCGATGGCCTGCTGCGCGGTCCAGCCGTACAGCGCCTGCGCGCCGTGATTCCAGAAGGTGATGCGGTCGTTCATGTCGTGCACGACGATCGCGTCGTGCGCGAGGTTGAGCAGTTCCACCTGCTCCCGCAACGTGGTGGTCGCGGCCTGGTTCCTCAACGCCAGCATCGACGTGGTGGCGATCGCCAGCAGGCTTACCGCGCAGCGCGCGACCGCGCCGCTCGAGTAGGCCTCGTCGTGCGACATGACGAAGCCCAGCAGCGTCAGCACGACGCAACCCCAGGCGGTCGTGACCGTGAACGAGCGGTTGCCGGTCGAAGCGATCAGCAGTACGACCACGACGTACAAGACGGCGATTGCGATATCGAGCGGCGTCAGCGCGTCGATCACGAACACGGCGAGCGCGATGGCGGCGGCCAGCATCGTCGCGACATGGGCGTCGAGCGGCACCGTGGGGAGAGCGCGGCGGCAAGCCTTCATGACGGCCGGATCAACGGGCCGCCGCACGGCAACGGCGCGCAACAGAAGAGGTAGGCGTGTACATGGTGTTCGAAACGGGCATGCGTGGACGAATACCGGCAGCCTGCCCGTCAGTTTGACAGCCAGCTGGGCTGTCAACGCACATGACTGTCAGACCTACCGGCGAGCGGTAGCTTTCTATCTGAAATAGATCATGCGCGAGCCCGCGTCAATGGCGGTACTTATTTTTCCTTAAACCTTCCAAAAACGTGGTCGTGACAGATCCGTGCGTTCGGGCTGAAAGCCCCGTCGCACGGGTGTTGAGGCGGGGGGGGGGGGGGGGGGGGGGGGGGGCGCGCGGCGGCGGGGGGGGGGGGG